>NZ_KV831638.1:0-6891 GCF_001837185.1 Neisseria sp. HMSC064D07
TTTAGGGGATTTGGGGGAATTTTGCAAAGGTCTCCTATTGCCTTGATGCACGGTTGCTTAGGTTAAAACTTCATCTCCAAAGTCAGGGTGTAATTTCGTCCCGGTGCGGCGTAGCGGTTATACCTGCCGACATTATTGTGCCTATTGACCGCTCCTTCGGCAGTCTGCCTTACAGACTCCCAAGTGGTATACCGGTAGTTGAAGAGGTTATACACGCCTGCGCGCAGGGTCAGGTGTTTCTTGATATTGTAATATCCGGAAACATCCGTAACATGCCAAGGCCGCGTCCGCCGTGATGCTGCTTTTTTAGCATTGGCATTACCGTTCAACAGCGCCTGGCTGCCTAGCAGTTCGTCAACAGATTTTGCCTTGGAATAAGTAAACATCGTATTGATGCCCCATATTCCGTCAGGATGGTCGTAACCCAAACCCAATACATATCGTGAAGGTTGGACGGCATCAAAGAGATATGAAGTTACAAACGTCCTGTCGGCGCGTATATCGGCATCTTTGACCTTGATACGGTTATAGGCAAGCGTGGAATACAACCCGTCCGGCAACCCGCCCCATACACCGTGCCAATCGATTTTACCCAAAATATTGATACCGGCTATCCGTGCATTTTGAGCATTTCGGTATCCGGGGTCGCCAGAAGCCGAAGTTTGCCCGTTTTGAGTTCGGGTTTCATAACCGAATGCAATCAGGTCGCGATAAGCATTGTTGAAATAGCTGGCTTCCAAATTGCCGAAGTCCCCTTTAAATACAATACCTGTCTCTCTATTAAAGGATTTTTCCGGTTTCAGATCCAACGTTTTCAAAGACTTCCCGGCTCTCCAGCCGTACATTTCGGCAAACGACGGTAGACGGAAGCCCGTAGAAGCGCGATAAGTCAAATCCATCCAGGTGAAAGGCTTGAGGACTACGCCTGCGTTCCAAGAAAGGTTGCGGTGAGTGCCGGTAGAGACACTCTTATCTTCCGAATGCGTACTGCGGTAATCGTAACGTATACCTGCTCCGACATCCGCCCACCTGCCCAAACGAACATTGTCTTGAACGGCTGCATAATAACCGTTGCCACCGATATTCCTCGGTGTGCAGTCTGTATAGGTGTTATTGCCGAAACGGCATATCGGCGATGTATTGACCGTGGTCTTGCCGATAGACACCCAATACGGTTTGCCTTGGCTTCCATTGGGTGACTGCGCCCCTTCCGGGATTTTCGATCCATATGCCTGAACTGCGTTTTGAAGATAATAATCGCTGTGGGACAATTGCGACTTAAAGCGGTCGTACCCTAGATTGATACTCAGATTGTGACGGATTTTGGCCGTATCAAATGCCTTTTTAAATACTGCTTGGAACAGGTTTCGGTTTTCTTCATAAATCATCCGGTCGGATTTATAGAAGGAATACGGTTTATTGCCGTCGGGACGGCAATTTTTATCCGAACCGTCGTGAGAGCAATGCGTCTGCTGCAAACGGTTGTCCAAATCTATACCTTGCCGGTCATAAGAAAGTCGGGCGTAATCGGCCCAGGTATCCTTGTCAGCATTATGGTAAACATATTCGACCCCGTACCGGTTTTTAGTATGGCGTTCATCATAAAACACGCCGGTACCGTAACCGATACCCTGCAATGTACCGCCCTCTCCCTGAACAAACAGCCTTTCGGCCTTATTATTGCCCGAATATTTGCCAAAGCCGCTCGGCGTACCGTTTCTCCGGACACTTTCATTCAGATCGGCCTCGGTAAAATAGGCAGGAACAGTCATATCCCGTGTATCAAAGGTCTGCTGCGTACGTTCAAGAACGGCTCCGACATAATGGCGGTTGTCCAAATGCCAACCCGGTCGGAACAGCCATGATTGGCTGCCATACTCAAGCGGGTCCGCAAGGAAGCGGCTGGGGCCGGTATAATCCTGCGTGCTGGCGGTTTTGCGCTCATCTTTGGCCAAAGCATCTTTTTTCGCATTGTCTTTACAGGCCGCATATCCATTGGAACATTCCTCTTCGACAATGAAATTTGCGTACGGATGGGTATCCTCGACCGGCATCAGCCGGTTGAAACTCTGCACACCTTTACTAGCATCTTTATGCGCATGGATTTCCTGCCCCCGCCGTTTAGTATAAATAAGGAGGGCTTCCGCACCGCCGCTGCGTCCTGCAAGCGCAAGGGACTGTGTCAGGGCATGGTCTTTTCCAGAATAGGCAGTTTTACTCTGAATGCCCCACTGTTTTCCCTCTCCGATAATGTCGGCTGCGGTTTTGGTTTGAAATGCGACCGAACCTGCCAATGCGCCGTTTCCGTATTCTGATGAATTCGAACCCTTGCTGATTTCAACGGCCTTAACGTTTTCATACTCAATTTCATTGATTGCGCCGCTGCTGCCCGCCGTCCTCGTCCCACCCAATGCCGCCTGCGCGGTGTAGGACTGTATTTGCGAAACGCCGTCTACCGTTAAGGAAACGCGGTTTTTATCCATGCCGCGTATTGAATAGCCGGAACTTGCGCCCCGACCCTGTTCGACCACGGCAATACCCGGATCGTAACGGGTCAGGTCTCGGATATTCAAAACCTGTTCTTTACTTAGCGTCTCGGAAGATTTGACCAGCTTGCCCAGCCCGGTTACTTCGTTATCACGGCGGGTTTTCTGTTTTTTTGCATTGACCTGCACGGTATCGAGCTGCTTTTCCCACACTTGTCCGGACGGTAAAACATCCGCATAAGCAGGCAGCGCAGTCATCAGCGACAGGCATAAAATATTTAATCGGAACAAATGTTGCTGTTTCATATCATTTCTCTACTTACTGCCTTCAGACGGCATTTAAAGCCGATATGCCGTCTGAAGAACTTTCCTCTGTCAACCGGCAGCCCAGTTTACCGGACAAGCTGTTGGCGTTTCGTACCGAATACCACTGCCGCCTTGCCGCTTTCTCCCTCCAATGTATTTCCGGAGAACGATCCGCCCATCTCAATGGCGTTTTTGCCGTAGAAGCCGCCGGACACATCTGCACGGATATTCGTTCGTTTCGGATCGATGGTATTTTTCGGATCTAATGCAAAGCCGTTTTCACCGGTTTTCGCCACACCTGAAAAACCGTTGCCCTGAATCGTGGCAGTGATGGTGAATACGGGGGCAATGCGGTCTTTCGCCGTCAGCATACCGTTGAGGGTTTTCTCGGCAAAATTAACTTTAAACTCCGCCCGGTTACCGCCTTCCTTATTGGAAGGTTCGGCACTCCAGCTCGTACCATTAACAATAGTACCCGACCATGTACCGCGATATACCGCCTCTCCCGCCGTTACAGGCATATCGGAAACCGGCGTACGGCTGCCCTGCAGGAACATATCGTGCGAACCGCCGTGTTCCAACACCCCGAAATGCAGGTAATCCAAATTGGAGCAGCATACCGACACCTTCACACCGTCTTTCTCAAATATATGCTGGAATGCCGTCTGAGTGCCTTCGGACGGCACAAGCGCAAGCTCTACGCCGTCAATCAGCAGTTTGGCCACGTTGCCGAAGCTGTCTATCTGTTTTTTCACAAAATCCGCACCGATGCGGTAAGCGTCCATAAAGGTTTCAGCCAATGGTTTTTCTGCACCGTCTTTCTGTTTCGCGCTGAATACGGCAAGCACTTTCTTATCGTTTGCCAAAAACTTGCCGCCCAACTCATCGCCCTGAGGCCCGTAGAAACCACCTTCCAGACTATCAGAATCAGAAACGAAGGGATGACCGTTCCCAGTATCTTTATCTGCAGCCAACGCCTTACCTTTGAAACGGTTACCGTGCAGGTTAGCCTGAATGTCGTAACGTTTAATTTGTTTGGCTTTATTTTCGGTTTCGTTATGGGTAATCCGGTTATTGCGGTAGAGCACGCCGGTCATGGTCTTGGCGGCGAAGTCCACCTCAAACTCGCTGGTCAGCCCAAAATCGGTCTGACCTTCCGGTGCCTCGCTTTTATTGCGCAACACATCCGCTTCCTCGGCAGACAAAGCCCCGTACCTATCGCCCGCTTGCGAATTACCCAACTGGGAAAACTTCTGTTTTTCCTTGGCATCGGTTACATAATCCCAAGTGCCTTTGTAAATCGACTTGCCCATCGGCAGAGCTTGGGAAGGATTGCTGCCTTTGTAGAAAAGGTAGCCGTCCGCGCCGGAAAGGGCGATATTGTTTTTGAAATCGATTTTATTGGCACCGTTGCGGTAGATATAGCCCGAGCGGACATATTGGAAATCCGTGTATCCTTCCACACGGCTTTTGCCGTCGCCCGTTGTGATGGATTCGTTCAGCGTACCCTTATCCATCGCAAAAATCTCATTCTTTTGGGGAAACTCACCCGGCTCACCCGCACCTAATTTCTCCCAATCCGCTTCTGATAATGCCTTATGATCTTCTTTATTTTTCGGGTGCCAGTTCCGACGCGGTATTTTGGCTGCAAAACCGTAAACCGGACGGTCGTTTTCCGCCGCCTGCGCTTCATCGGGTTTTGCCGGTTTTTCAGTTTGTTCGTCTTGGTATTTCGGTGCTTCGGACTGCGGGTTGTGCTGTTTCGTTTCCACGCTGTCCAAATCGAAACTGCCGCCGCCCGCGCAGGCAGAAAGCAGCAGCACAGGCAGGATACCGGCTGCTTGGGCAATAAGTGAATTTTTCATATCAACTTTTTTAAAAATGATAATAGTTTATATTTTATTAACTTAAAATGTAATTTGCAAACATTTTCTGACGTACCTTCACAAAAAACACCCGCACATCCTTACTCCGGATATGCGGGTGTTTGAGCAAACCTTGCCTAACCCAAAGACACCATTTCAATCTGCTCCATCGTCCTACCCAGAAAACGTTCGCCTATCGTTCTGAATTTCAAAGGAATATCGCTGACATAAAAACGATAGTCGGGATTATTGTTGTCAGTATTGAGTAATCCCTCCTGCGCAAGGACGCGTGCTGTTTTTTCATCCGTCGTAATTGCAGAATCAACCAACGCGACATTACCCGCCTCCCTACCGATTAAGGGCTTGAGCAAGGGAAAGTGCGTGCAGTCCAACACCAGCGTATCGATGCCGTCTGCAAGCAATGGTTTGAGGTATTCGCATACGGTCAGGCGGGTAACTTCATGTTCCAAACCAACCTTCCTCCACCAAAGGGACGAGCAGCGGCGCAGCCTGCGTGCGGACGAGCGTATCAGGGTTGTTCCTATGGATGGCGCGCGCATAAGCATTGCTGTTGACTATCGTATTGGTGGCGATAATGCCGATTTTATTGTTGCGCGTCGTTGTCAGCGCGGCTTTCGCGCCGGCGGAAATCACGTTCAACACAGGCATATTGCCCGTCTTTTGACGGATTTTCTGCCCCGCCACCGCCGCAATCGTATTACACGCGATAACCATCGCCTTAACATCGTATTCCAGCAGAAAATCGACAATCTGCATGGAGAAATGCTCAATGGTCGCCTTCGACTTCGTCCCATAAGGCACACGCGCCGTATCGCCGAAATAAATGATGTTTTCCATCGGCAGCCGCTTCATCAGCGCGCACACATTGGTCAAACCGCCGATTCCTGAATCAAAAACACCGATGGGGCGCTGCCTGCCGATATTTTCCATCCTTCTTCCAATCTGTCCTAAACATACAATCCGCGTATTGTACACGCGCCGCTTTTTCTTGACAGCCATGCCGTCTGAAAGCAGAACGCGTATTTGGCTGTATAATGCTCGACAGGAAGCATCCGCCCCTCGGGTGCAAAGTTTGCAAAACCTGCAAAACTGCCCATAATACCCCAAACCTTACAACAAACCGTTTCCATGTCTGATTTACCCTCCATCTCCCGATTCCTTGCCGATGAAGCCGCCACACTCGATTTGGGTGAAGCATGGTCTTCCCGTTTAAACGCACCCCTGGTCATTTATCTCAAGGGAGACTTGGGCGCGGGAAAAACCACGCTGACACGCGGAATCCTGCGCGGACTCGGTCATCGGGGACCGGTCAAAAGCCCGACTTACGCCATCGTCGAATCCTATCCGCTTAAACCCTTTACCCTGCATCATTATGTTAAACACCAAAGGCGCAACCAGCTCCGCCGCCAAATTCTTGGAACAAACCCAAAATAATGCCGACGCGGTCGGCGGCGTACCGACCAGCGGCAACCGCAATGTCGATACCGCCCTGCTCGACATGACGCAAACCGCCACACTGCGCGACAGCCGCAAACTCAGCAATCTGGTGCTTGAAGAATTGGGTAGGCTCAACCACTTGCACAAAGGCAGGGTGGACGAAGCCAATTTCGCCGTTTTGCGCGCACCCGATATGTCGTCTATCCTGGTCGAAACCGCCTTCCTGTCCAACCCTGCCGAAGAGAAGCTGCTGGGTAGCGAATCCTTCCGCCGGCAGTGCGCCTAATCCATTGCCTCAGGTATCCAACGCTACATCAACACTTCCGTATTGAAGCGGGGGTGATTCCGAAAAATAAATGCCGTCTGAACATTTTTCAGACGGCATTTTTGTACACTTTCCTCAACTGTTCGATCCCTGCACCATATCAATCAGGAACAGGCGGCAATCGAGGTTGCCGTTATAAAGTGGGATTTTGCGTTTTGGCGACAGGCGCATAAATTTGGGCATTTCCCTGTCGCCGGTAAACATGCCGACCCGCCAGCCGGCATAGTGTTTTTTCAACCACGTACCCAACTGCGGATAAAGTGCCTGCAAAGCGTGGACTTCCTCAAGGCGTACACCGTAGGGCGGATTGGACACCATAATGTCGCCCACGCCGTTCGGCCGGACGGACTGCACATCGGCAACGCTGAGGGAAACGATGTCGTCCACCCCGGCACTGCGTGCGTTGGCCAATGCCGTCTGAGACCTTTGCAAAAAAGCCCTTCCCCCGACA
>NZ_KV831639.1:0-63969 GCF_001837185.1 Neisseria sp. HMSC064D07
GAATTTTGCAAAGGTCTCAGGCCGTCTGAAAATCAATTTCAGACGGCCTTTTATGTTCATCAATCCAATCAGTTTTTCATTGATTGAACCGGAGCCGGGATTCTGCCGCCTCGGTTGACGAACACTTCGCATGAACCTTCTTTGACCGGCATTACAGGCGCGTAGCCCAATAGGCCACCGAACTCAACGCTGTCGCCGACGGTTTTGCCGGTTACCGGAATAATGCGCACGGCAGTAGTTTTGCTGTTGATCATGCCGATAGCGGCTTCGTCGGCAATGATGCCGGAAATGGTGTGCGCAGGCGTATCGCCGGGGACGGCAATCATGTCCAAACCAACGGAGCATACGGCGGTCATGGCTTCGAGTTTGTCCAGTGTCAGCACACCGGCTTCAGCAGCCGCAATCATGCCCTCGTCTTCCGAAACAGGGATAAATGCGCCGCTCAAACCGCCGACCGCGCTGGAAGCCATCATGCCGCCTTTTTTCACGGCATCATTCAGCAAGGCCAAAGCCGCTGTCGTGCCGTGCGTACCGCAGACGCTCAAACCCATTTCTTCAAGAATGCGCGCCACCGAGTCGCCGACGGCAGGGGTTGGTGCCAACGATAAATCGAGAATACCAAACGGGATATTCAACATTTTTGAGGCTTCGCGGCCGATAAGTTCGCCCACGCGGGTAATTTTGAAAGCGGTTTTCTTCACAACTTCCGCAACTTCGGTCAATGTCGTTGCATCTGAATTTTCCAACGCGGCTTTTACGACACCAGGGCCGGAAACGCCGACATTGATAACGGCATCCGCTTCGCCCGAACCATGAAACGCACCCGCCATAAACGGGTTGTCTTCTACTGCATTACAGAACACGACGATTTTGGCGCAACCGAAACCTTCGGGCGTGATTTCGGCCGTGCGTTTGATGGTTTCGCCTGCCAGCTTGACCGCATCCATATTGATACCGGCACGCGTGCTGCCGATATTGATGGAGCTGCACACGATATCGGTAGTCTTCATCGCTTCGGGAATGGAACGGATCAGCACTTCGTCCGAAGGCGACATGCCTTTTTGCACCAGCGCGGAAAAGCCGCCAATAAAGGACACGCCGATGGCTTTGGCAGCCTTATCCAAAGTTTGCGCCACGCTGACATAGGAATCGGCATGGGTGGCCGCGGCGATTTGGGCAATCGGCGTAACGGAAATACGCTGATTCACAATCGGTACGCCGTATTTGGCAGACAGATATTTTGCCGTCGCCACCAAGTCCTTACCGACTGTGGTGATTTTATTGTAAATATTTTGGTTCAACACATTGATATCGCTGCTGATGCAGTCGTGCAAATCAATGCCGATGGTAATGGTGCGCACGTCAAAATTCTGGTCGGCTACCATTTTGACGGTTTCTAAAATCTCGCCGGATTGAATACTCATGACTCTCCCTCCGACTTAAATACGGTGCATGGCTTGGAAAATTTCTTCGTTTTGCATACGAATATCAAGCGCGAGTTTTTTGCTCTCCTCCGCAAACAAATCCAAAACCTCTTGACGCGATTTGGTGCATTTTGAAGTATCCACCAAAATAATCATGGTAAAAAAATCGTCCATCAGCTGTTGGCTGATGTTGAGAATATTGATTTGGTTTTCCGCTAAAATTTTGGAAACGTCGTACACAATGCCCACACGGTCTTTACCGATGACGGTGATGACTGAATTGTTCATAACGCTGTTTCTCCTCATAGGATATTTGAAAAGTGTTGACAATTATAACACTCAGGCCGTCTGAAAAACTGTTTCAGACGGCCTGAGTATTCAAATTTCAATGTTAATTATCGTCCTGCTTTCAAAGCCTGCCACAGGCGAACGCTGAGTTTGCTCGCATCGGTTGACTTGGGAGAGACGATAAAGCTTTTTTCCATCAATTCTTTGCTTGGGAAAATCGATTCGTCAGAGGTATATTTTTCATCCATCAAATCACGCGCCGGACGGCTGGCCGGAGCATAAGTCACATAGTTGCCGTTTTTGGCCGCTGTTTCCGGATTGAGCGTGTGATTGATGTATTTGTGGGCATTGGCCACATTTTGCGCATCACGCGGAATCATCAGCGAATCCACCCAAATACCGACGCCGCTTTTCGGCGCCAATACTTCGACTTCGACGCCGTTTCCTGCTTCTTTGGCACGGGTTTTGGCAATATTGAGGTCGCCGCCATAGCCTACCGATACGCAAAGATTACCGGCAGCCATATCATCAATATAGCCCGACGAGGTAAAGCGTTTGATGTCGGGACGCACTTTTTTCATCATATCGACTGCGGCTTTGATGTCGTCAGGGTTTTCGCTGTTCGGATCTTTGCCCAAATAATGCAAAGCCAAAGGAATCTGCTCGATGGCGCTGTCGAAATAGCTGATGCCGCAGGATTTCAGTTTTTGGGTGTATTCAGGATTGAACACCAAATCCCATTCGTTTTCAGGCAGTTTGTCCGTACCCAAAGCCTTTTGAACCTGCTGCTTGTTAATCGCCAGCGTATTGATGCCCCAGAAATAAGGGACGGCATATTCGTTGCCCGGATCGACGGTTTCCATCATTTTCAACAAATCGGGATCGATATTGGCGTAATCGGGAATTTGCGATTTGTCGATTTTTTGATACGCGCCGGCTTTAATCTGACGGCCGACATTGGCAATAGAAGGCGCAACCAGGTCATAACCCGACTTGCCGGTCAGCAGCTTGGCTTCCAGCGCTTCGTTGCTGTCGTAGTAATCGTAGCGGACGTTGATATTCGTATTTTTTTCAAACGCAGACAGCGTGGCAGGATCGACATAATCCGACCAGTTGTAGATATTGAGTTTATCCGTTTGAGAGGAAGAAGTTTGAGTTTGAGATGCGGAAGATTCTGCGGCGGTTTCTTTTCCACCGCTACACGCAGTCAAGACGAGGCTCACGATTGCCGCCGCCATCAAAGATTTTTTCATGGTTTCAGACCTTTTGTTCGGGGGGTAAAAATATTGCAGCGGTGGCGGATGCCACTTACAAAAGGGAAACTGTGGGGGCGGCCGGCATGTGTCCTTTGCCCTTGATTCAGCAAGGTTTGCATTAAACGGCAAAAAGCTTTTGAATGCAAGACCTTAAAGCAGAAAAAAATTTCATTTTTCAGACGGCCTGAAGCTATGGTTTTATTCATAAACAACATTTTTTCAGAAACAGTCTCATGCCGTCTGGAAAAAACTGTGGGCTTATTCAGACGGCCTCAAGATTTGTCAAAACCGCCCAATTTGTGGGAAAATTGCACGATTGAATTTAATGAAGGGCGACCCCGTGTTAGACAGAGAAGGCTATCGCCCCAATGTCGGTATTATCCTGATTAACGAACGTAACGAAGTCTTTTGGGGCAAACGCGTACGCGAACATTCATGGCAGTTTCCGCAAGGCGGCATCAAGCCGGGCGAAAGTCCTGAGACCGCCATGTACCGCGAATTGTACGAAGAAGTCGGCCTGTTGCCGCAACACATCAAAATCGTTAGCCGTACGCGCGACTGGTTGCGTTATGACGTGCCCAGCCACTGGGTGCGCCGCGAATGGCGCGGTTCGTATCGCGGACAAAAACAGATTTGGTATCTTTTGCGTTTGGTCGGCCGCGACAGCGACGTCAACCTCCGCGCCTGCCACCATCCTGAGTTTGACGGCTGGCGCTGGCACCAATACTGGGCGCCGGTTGACGAAGTCATCGACTTCAAGCGTGGCGTGTATTTGGACGCATTGACCGAACTCTCCCGTTTCTTGCGCGGCATAGAAAGCTATGAAGACTTTATCCGGCGCAATCCAATAGAAAACCTATAATCCAAACGCTTTCAGGCCGTCTGAAAGCGTTGTTTTTCATCCTTTCAGACGGCCTTTACATTATTCCTATGGCTAAAAACAATCAATACAGCGAATCCAGCATTACCGTCCTCAAAGGCTTGGAGCCGGTCAAAGAACGTCCCGGCATGTACACCCGTACCGACAGCCCGACCCATATCTGTCAGGAAGTGATTGATAACGCGGCGGATGAAGCGTTGGGTGGTTTTGCGACTGCAATTGACGTGCAAATTCATGAAGACGGTTCTCTTTCCGTCCGTGATAACGGCCGCGGTATTCCCGTCGGCCTGCACCCTGAAGAAGGCGTACCCGTAGTCGAACTCGTGTTCACCCGTCTGCACGCAGGCGGCAAGTTCAACAAAAAAGACGGCGGCAGCGCGTATGCCTTTTCAGGCGGTCTGCACGGCGTCGGCGTATCTGTTACCAACGCCCTTTCCACCCGCCTTGAAGTAACGGTCAAACGCGAAGGCAAAGTCCACCGCATCGTCTTTTCCGGTGGCGACGTCATTGAGCCATTGACTGAAGTGGGCAAATGCGCCGTCAAAGACAGCGGTACCGAAGTGCGCGTGTGGCCGGACGGCAAATATTTTGAAAGCCCGAATTACAGCATTCCCGAACTCGAACGCCTGCTGCGCGCCAAAGCCGTATTATTGCCGGGCGTACGCGTTTCACTGACCCGCCCAGTCAAAGGCGAAGACGAAGCACACACCCAAACCTGGCACTATCCAGACGGCCTGAAAAGCTATTTGACCGATCTGATTGCCGACGCTCAGGAAGCCGTACCTATCTTCTCTTGTGAAAACTACATTTCAGACGGCCACAACGGCGATTTCAGCATTGGCGAAGGTGCCGCGTTTGCCCTGACTTGGCTGGAAGAAGGCTCGTGTGCCAACGAAAGCTACGTCAACCTGATTCCCACCCCTTTGGGCGGCACGCATGAAGCAGGCTTGAAACAAGCCGTGTTCAACGCCGTCAACAACTTCATCAATCTGCACAACCTCTTGCCGCGCGGCGTGAAAGTGCAAAGCGACGACGTGTTCGGCAAAACCGCCTTCGTCCTCTCCGCCCGAGTCCTCGACCCGCAGTTCCAAGGTCAAACCAAAGACAAGCTGACCAACCGCGACGCGCTGAAACTCGTTGCCACCGTATCGGGCGACCCTTTGGAATTGTGGCTGAACCAAAACGTGGACTACGGCAAAAAAATCGCCGAACTCGCCATCCGTCAGGCACAAGCACGGATGCGTTCGGTTAAAAAAATTGAAAAGAAAAAAGGCAGCGGCGTCGCTGTCTTACCCGGTAAGCTGACCGACTGCGAAAGCGAAGACATCCGCGAAAACGAACTCTTCCTCGTCGAAGGCGATTCCGCCGGCGGCTCCGCCAAACTCGCCCGCGACAAAGCCACACAAGCCATCCTGCCCCTGCGCGGCAAAGTGCTCAACAGCTTTGAAGTCCACCCAGACCAACTCTTCGGTAACGCCGAAATCCATGATATTTCCGTCGCCATCGGCGTTGATCCACATGGAATCAATGACAATCCCGACTTAAGCGGCCTGCGCTACGGCAAAATCGCCATCCTGTCCGATGCTGACGTGGACGGTTCGCATATTCAAGTTTTGCTGTTGACCCTGTTCTACCGCCACTTCCCGAAACTGGTTGCCGACGGACACATCTACGTCGCCCAGCCTCCGCTATTCCGCGTCGATGTCAACGCACAAGGCAAAAGCAAACCCGCCCGCAAATTCTACGCCCTCGATCAAAACGAACTCGACAGCATTTTGGAGCGACTGCAAAAAGAAGGCGTTAAAGAAACTGCTTATTCCATCAGCCGTTTCAAAGGCTTGGGCGAGATGAACCCCGACCAGCTCAAAGACACCACCATGCACCCCGACACCCGCCGCCTGTTGCAAGTGCAAATCCCAGAAGGCGCGGATGACGAAACACGCGACATCTTCGTCAAACTAATGGGCAAAGGCGAAGCCGCCGCCCGCCGCGCATGGATGGAAAAAGAAGGCGATACGGCAGAATTGGATATTTAATCCATTGTTTCAATAGACTAAAGGCCGTCTGAAACTTTCAAAGTTTCAGACGGCCTTTTTTCAATCATCAGAAATTAAGATTAAACAGTATTTCAATATCCTGTTACTTACCTGTTTCTATTTTCGCAGTTTAATAGTGTCTTTAAGAAAAATAAAAAAGCACTAATATTATCAGTGCTTTTTAAATAATGGCGCGGCGGACGGGGCTCGAACCCGCGACCCCCGGCGTGACAGGCCGGTACTCTAACCAACTGAGCTACCACCGCGCATCCACTGTCAAAGACAATGAAAGGAAACTTGGTGGGTGATGACGGAGTCGAACCGCCGACATTCTGCTTGTAAGGCAGACGCTCTACCAACTGAGCTAATCACCCGATAAGCCGACATTAAATCAAAAAATCAGGCTACGCGCAAGGTTTTTATTTAAATAAAAATATATCCCATTGAAAGAATATAGAATATTTTATTTAAACGCAAAAATTACCGTTATGCCTATCCATCAATCAAAAATCAAATGTCCCAATTTATCCGCTTTAGTATGCAGATAACGTTCATTTTCCACATTTTCGCCGACATGTAATGCAATCCGTTCGACCACATTAATGCCGGAATCTTTCAACGTTTGGATTTTTTCAGGATTATTGGTCAACAATCTGACCTCCCGAATATGCAGATAATCATAAATCTGCTTGGCCAAAGTAAAGTCGCGCGCATCAACAGGAAGGCCGAGCGCTACATTGGCCTCAACCGTATCCAAGCCTTGGTCTTGCAGTCGATAAGCACGGATTTTGTTTATCAAACCAATGCCCCTGCCTTCTTGGCGCAAATATACGATAACGCCACGCCCTTCTTTCTGAACGGCCTGCATCGCCGCTTGCAACTGAGGGCCGCAATCACATTTCACCGAAAATAAAGCGTCACCGGTCAAACACTCGGAATGAATACGCGACAACACAGGCAGGCCGTCTGAAACATCGCCCATCGTCAATGCGACATGTTCCTGCCCGCCCTCTTCTTCGAAGCCGTGCATGGTAAATTCGCCCCATTCCGTAGGCAAACGGCATGACGCGACAAACTTCAACGCGTTACTCATTTTCCGCTTCCTCGTTTTCAGCTACGCCCAAGAGGTTTTTCAAAGGTTCTGCCAAGGCTAATGCAAGGGCAATCCAGGCCACCAACACTTCGTCAGGCGCACCGTCCTTGACATCAAATTCAGCATATACCACGCCTAAAACCGCACCGCTGGGCATACAGACAGGAACAGAAATCTGACTCAAACCGGGATGATTGCGTTCGGCCGACAATTCACCAATTTCCTGCCAATACGCCACATTCTGACAAACATTCATCCAGCCGCTTTGCGCCGTACGCACAGCCAAAAAAGCCTGTCCGGCCTGCTCGTCGATTGGAATCACATTTTCCAACGGCATGCCCCAACGGCTCAGTCGAACCAGCGACAACGCACCATCTTTTGGAAACGCTGTATAAACTGCTGCGCTTTTCAAATGCTCGGTGCGCTCGGCAACCGAATCCAAAGCCATAAAAATCTGTTTCAGCAACAATTCATGTTCGGCATCAACATAATCCGCCAACTGCCAACCGTCTTCAGACGGCCACAAAATCGAACGCTCAACCGAAGCATTGCCCATTTTAATCACAGCTTGGGCAGTCAAATAAGCAACATGTATCTCATCCGCAGGCAACTTCAAACCTTGCGTCTGCAAAAAATCTTTAATCAATAAAGCAGGCATCAGCCCTTCCTCACCAAATGGAAAGTTGAGGCCGTCTGAAAACAAACCCTGCTTTCAGACGGCCAGAATAAACCATTATATAAGGGATAAGCCGAAAAATTCAAGCAAACAAGACTTTGCACCCCCATTAATCTTGTGTATAATCCACGGTTCAAATTAGTGCGGACGTGGCGAAATTGGTAGACGCACCAGATTTAGGTTCTGGCGCCGAGAGGTGTGAGAGTTCGAGTCTCTCCGTCCGCACCACACTCAAAATGAGCAGCTTTCGGGCTGCTTTTTTTACATCTATTCCACTATATACCCTATTCAAAATCAAAACTGCTTTTAATTTTTTGACCTTTGCAAAAGAGGGGTTTATTTGGGGGTATAACAGACGTTTCCATTTTATCTTTCAGACGGCCTATCATTTATGTTGAATCCATCGCAAAAACTTGTCGAATTAGTCCGTATCCTTGAAGAACGTGCCTATATTTTTCCGGGAGATCCTGTGCAGGCGACGGAAGCGTTGCGACATATTGATGGCGGCAACGAGGAAAAACTGATACGCCGTGCCCAAATTATCGACCGCGACCAGCATTTGAAATATGTGCTGCAACAGGTGGAGACAGGCTCGTTTTGGCTTTGGATTGTTGCGGCGACGTTGTTGTTTACGGTCGGTTTTTCCAGCACTTATCTGTTGATGGACAATCAGGGGCTGAACTTTTTTCTGGTATTGGCCGGGATTTTGGGCATGAATACAGTCATGCTGCTGGTGTGGCTGGCGACTTTATTCCTGCGTTTGAAAAATGTGCACTTTATCAGCAGTCCGACAACTTGGTTCCGAGGTAAAGACCCGGTCAATCAGGCAATTTTGCGGCTTTATGTGGATGAATGGCGCAAACCGCAAACGCGTTGGCTGATTGGTGCAACTTCACACGGCCTGTGGCTTTGCACGCTGTCGGGAATGTTGATTTCTGTTTTGCTGCTGCTTTTGGTGCGTCAATATACGTTCAACTGGGAAAGTACGCTTTTAAGCAATACGGCATTGGTGAAAACAATTGAAGCTTTGTCATGGCTGCCGGAACGTTTGGGCTTTCCTGTTCCCGACAGTCAGGCCGTAATTGCAGGCCGTCTGAACAATCATATCGAAGATGCACGCGCTTGGGCGGGTTTACTCATCGGCAGCATTATCTGCTATGGCATTCTGCCGCGCTTGCTTGCTTGGCTGGCTTGCAAAATTACTTTAAAAACCCTGCGCGAATGTTTGGATTTGAATCAGCCCTACTATCAAAACATCCTTCGCACATGGCAAACGAAGATTGTTGATGACGATGATTTTCACGAAAACATCGTTCCCGTTTCATCCAAAATTACGCTGAATAATGCGCCCAAATGGGCTGTTACACTGGAAACGAAATGGCCTGATCCGCTTTGGTTTTCCGGCGTTTTGGCGCAAGAATGGATAGATAAAGGCGTTGCCGCCGGCAGAAAAGATTTGGAACAATTGGAAGCCGAATTGAAACAAACTCCAGCGCAACTTCTCATCGGCGTACGCACGCAAACTGTTCCCGATCGCGGCATTTTGCGTCAAATCAGCCGTTTGGCCGAAGCTACGGACGGCGGCGTTATCATTCAGCTTTTGAATCAAGACAGTTTCTCTGAAGATTTGGATACCAAACTGGATTATTGGCGCGATGCGCTGGCAGAAAGAAACATTGCCTGGCTGGAGCCGACCCGTTTGGCACAAGAAAAACGGCAAAGCTCTATTTGACAGATAAATCGAAGGCCGTCTGAAACCTGATGTTTGGGTTTCAGACGGCCTTATTTATTGTTGAGGATTCATCTTAATGATGGTCGTGGCGATGCTCTTGATGATGTTTGGGCTTGGCTGCGTGGTGTTTGGCTTTAGGTGCAGTTTTTTTCATTTTTTGCAGTTTGGCTTTTTTGTGCATACGCTCTTGTTTCGGATGCATTTCGTGTTTGCCGTGTGCAGAAGCGACCGGAGCCAATACCAAACCGGCAGCCGCAACCATCAAAGAGGTCATTTGAATCAATTTTTTCATATTTATCTTCTTTCAAGTGGTTGATTTGAGGTAAAAATAAGGATTTATTCGCACTCAAGCGATGGACAAATATTAATGGCTTTGACTGTCAGCTGCTATCAGTATTCGGCGAAATCTGTTCAAAATTCGGCAATAGAAGTATGGCAACACAATGATGTAGCAAGCTTTTGAAAGTTTACCGTCAGTTTTGACAAAGCGTCTTTACACATTTCCCAAACGACAAAAAGCGCGAATCTTTCGATTCGCGCTTTTTTCAGACGGCATCAATTATTTTTTGTCGTCTTTTACTTCTTCAAAGTCGGCATCTACCACGTCATCGTCTTTCTTGGCGGAAGACGGTTCGGCTTGTGCGCTTTCGCCTGCTTGGGCTTCAGCTTGTGCTTGAGCGTAAACCATTTCGCCCAATTTTTGGCTGGCTGCACCCAAAGCTTCGGCCTTGGCATCGATAGCGGCTTTGTCGTCGCCTTTAACTGCTTCTTCAGCTTCTTTCAACGCAGCTTCGATTTTTTCTTTCTCTGCAGCATCGAGTTTGTCGCCGTAGTCAGCCAGAGATTTTTTCACAGAGTGAATCAGGGCTTCGGCTTGGTTGCGGGAAGCGACCAATTCAGTCAGTTTTTTATCTTCTTCAGCGTTGGCTTCGGCATCTTTCACCATGCGTTCGATTTCTTCTTCGCTCAAACCTGAAGAGCCTTGGATGGTGATGTTGGCCGCTTTGCCTGTACCTTTGTCTTTGGCGGAAACGTGCAAGATACCGTTGGCGTCAATGTCAAAAGTAACCTCAATTTGTGGCATACCGCGTGGTGCAGGTGCGATGTCGGTCAAGTTGAACTGACCCAAAGATTTGTTGGCAGAAGCGCGTTCGCGTTCGCCTTGCAGTACGTGGATGGTCACTGCGCTTTGGTTGTCTTCGGCAGTAGAGAACACTTGAGACGCTTTAGTCGGAATAGTAGTGTTCTTTTGAATCAGCTTGGTCATCACACCGCCCATGGTTTCGATACCCAAAGACAGAGGAGTTACGTCCAGCAGCAATACGTCGCTACGGCCGCCGCTCAATACTTCGCCTTGAATCGCTGCACCTACGGCAACAGCTTCGTCAGGGTTCACGTCTTTACGAGGCTCTTTACCGAAGAAGGCTTTAACGGCTTCTTGTACTTTCGGCATACGGCTTTGACCACCAACCAAAATCACGTCGTCGATATCGCTGGTGCTCAAGCCGGCATCTTTCAATGCGATTTTGCAAGGCTCGATAGAACGTTGGATCAAATCTTCAACCAGGCTTTCGAATTTGGCACGGGTAATTTTCATGGCCAAGTGTTTCGGACCGGTTGCATCCATAGTGATGTATGGCAGGTTGATTTCAGTTTGCTGACCGCTGGACAATTCGATTTTGGCTTTTTCAGCAGCTTCTTTCAGACGTTGCAGAGCCATTACGTCTTGTTTCAAATCAATGCCTTGTTCTTTTTTGAATTCGTCAATGATGTAGTCGATCAAGCGTTGGTCGAAGTCTTCACCGCCCAAGAAAGTATCGCCGTTGGTAGCCAATACTTCGAATTGTTTGTCGCCGTCGAGGTTGGCGATTTCGATGATGGAAATATCGAAAGTGCCGCCACCCAAGTCATATACGGCTACTTTGCGGTCTTTGTTGTCGCCTTTGTCCATACCGAATGCCAAAGCGGCAGCGGTTGGTTCGTTGATGATACGTTTTACTTCCAAACCTGCGATGCGGCCTGCGTCTTTGGTAGCTTGACGTTGGCTGTCGTTGAAGTAGGCCGGAACGGTAATCACGGCTTCGGTGACTTTTTCGCCCAAGTAAGCTTCGGCTGCTTCTTTCATTTTACGCAAAACTTCTGCGGAAATTTGAGGAGGAGACAGCTCTTTACCTTGCGCTTTCACCCATGCGTCGCCGTTGCTGGCTTTGATAATTTCGAAAGGCATAGATTCGATGTCGCGTTGAACTTCTTTGTCTTCAAATTTGTGGCCGATCAAACGTTTGGCGGCGTAAATAGTGTTTTTAGCGTTGGTTACCGCTTGGCGTTTTGCAGGCGCGCCGACGAGGATTTCGCCGCCGTCCAAATAAGCGATAACGGAAGGAGTGGTGCGTGCACCTTCTGCATTTTCGATCACTTTGGTTTGACCGTTTTCAGAAATGGCCAAACAAGAGTTGGTTGTACCTAAGTCAATACCGATTACTTTTGCCATATTATGTTGCTCCTAATAAATAAACTTTTCTAAATTAATAATCCTGTGGAACATTTCGTTCCGATGGCTTGTAAATAAGGTTGCTTCATTTTTTTTCAAGGCTTAATTTGAATTTTTTTTTAAATTAAATTCAAGTACTTGATTTATTTATCCACAAGCCGTTTATTCTTTTTCCAGACAGCCGGTTTTAATTTTCCGATTCCGGTTTATCGGAATGATTTTCTAATAGCGGAATATCGGGTTTTGAAACCGGATAAGGCCGTCTGAAGATTTTATGCTTGATAAACTTTATCAAGCGGTGCCTTCAATCTTCTTTTTTCGCCACGACAACCATCGCAGGACGCAGCACGCGGTCAGATAGTGTGTAGCCTTTTTTCATCACACTGACGATGGTATTCGGCTCTTGCTCGCTGACGACTGCCTGCATCGCTTGATGTTGGTGCGGATCGAGTTTGTCACCCGGCTGTGGGTTGATTTCTTTAATGTGTGTGGCATCAAATGCTTTTTGCAGCTCGTTCAAAGTCATTTGCACGCCCATTTTCAGGGCATCGAAATTACCGCTTTGGTCGAGCAGCGCCATTTCAAGATAGTCTTTGACAGGCAGCATTTCGGCCGCAAATTTTTGTCCGGCGAATTTATGGGTATCGGCAATTTCTTGCTGATGGCGGCGGCGCAGGTTTTGCTCGTTTGCCAAACCGCGCAGCTCACTGTCTTTGAGTTGGCCTTCCAACTCGGTGACACGCGCCTGAAGCTCTTCGTAAGTCGGTTCTGCTTGTTCGGTTTCAACGGTTTCGGCAGTCTCTACGGCTGCCGCTTCCTCGGCTTCGTTTTGGTGTTGTTCGTTACGATCCGTCATTTCTGACATCCTTTTAGAGTGTTAGCATTCAATAATCCATATATAAGGCCGTCTGAAAAAACTTCAAGCATTTGAACGTCGATTATCAAATGCCTTGTTAAAAGACGTTGGAAAACGGTAAGATAGCCATCTGATTTTATTCTTCAGACGGCCTCGAATATGAAAAAAGACCATTTGAATTCAACTGATTTTAATCTGTGGCACACCATCCGCGAAGAAACCGAAGCCGCAGCCGCAGCCGAACCGATGCTGGCGAGCTTCCTACATCAAACCGTGTTGCGCCACGATTCGCTCGATTCGGTACTTGCCTACCATCTTTCCAGCAAGCTCGGCAGTCCGATTATGGATGTACGCGCGCTGTTTGAAATTTATCAGCAGGCTTTGAGCGTGGACACCCGCATCAGCAAATGCGTCGAGGCCGACTTGAAAGCCATTTATGAGCGCGACCCGGCTTGTGATGAATATTCGCTGCCGCTGTTGTATTTCAAAGGTTTCCACGCCGTACAGGCACACCGCATCAACCACTGGCTCTATCAAAACGGCCGTAAAACGCTGGCGTATTTCCTGCAAAACCGCATGTCGGAAGTCTTCGGTGTCGATATCCACCCGGCCGCCCGTTTCGGTCACGGCCTGATGCTCGACCATGCCACCGGTTTTGTGGCCGGCGAAACCGCCGTCTTGGGCAACAATATTTCCATCCTCCACGGCGTAACGCTGGGCGGTTCGGGCAAAGAAAGCGGCGACCGCCACCCGAAAATCGGCAATGGCGTGATGATTGGTGCGAATGCCTCAATTTTGGGCAACATCCGCATCGGCGAAAACGCCAAAATCGGCGCAGGCAGCGTGGTGGTTGCCGATGTACCGTCTTCGATTACCGTTGTCGGCGTACCGGCCAAACCGGTTGGCCGCTCGTCCAAAACCCCGTCTGCCGATATGGATCAAAACATTCAATTATCGACTACGGATTTTGTGATTTAAGCAATCTGCCATTTAAAAGGCCGTCTGAAAACAAATCTTTCAGACGGCCTTTTATCATTTAAATCTTGGTGTTAACCACGTTTGCGCAAGGCTTCCAAGTGCGTTTTAACCTGCTTGACTTTCTCTTCGGTAAACAGGTTGGCAATGTTTTTCCAAATGCTGTGATAACCGTAAGGCCCGTGTTGCATTTCGGCTTTTGCCTCTTCCACCGGCCAGCCTTGATAGATGATGCGGTACATTCCGGCAATCAAACCGGTACGGTCTGCGCCATGATAACAATGGATAAGCACTGCGCCGTTTTGCTGTTGTTTTTCAATCAGGTATAGGATTTCCGCAATTT
Organism: Neisseria sp. HMSC064D07; assembly: GCF_001837185.1. Lineage (NCBI taxonomy): Bacteria > Pseudomonadati > Pseudomonadota > Betaproteobacteria > Neisseriales > Neisseriaceae > Neisseria > Neisseria sp. HMSC064D07. The sequence continues at coordinate 14,051 of NZ_KV831639.1, forward strand.
CTTTCGGCTTAATGCTCCATGACAGCAACGGACGGTTTAGCAAGGTTAAACCATACGCCTTCAAATGGTCGTCATCGTTGCGGTCGAAAAAGCGCAGGTTGATCACGCTTTGAATGCCCAGCTTGACGATAGCTTCCCCATCTTCGGCAACAGGCTGCTCGCTGCGGTAAAGCTTGTCGTCGATGCGATAAAGGTTGGCATCGTGTTTGACGGGCGTTGCCCAGCGTTCGGACTGAACGACTTTGCTGCCGTTATCCGTCGGTGCGGACGAACAAGCGATGGGCAAGCCGGAAGCGAGAAGGCACAATAAAAGACGGCGCATAAAATTCCTGTATGAAAATCAATTAAAAATCAAAATATCATGCGATTCTATCAAAACCCGTTCGGATATTCTATCCGCGCAAACCGCGTTACAATAAAGCCTCTTTTTTCAGACGGCCTTTCATCATGACCTGCCTTGCTTGGAACACCACGCCTTCCCTTGCTACCCTTTGCCGCGCCATCGAACAACATACCGCGCCGCTTTATTTGATTGTCTGTCTGCCTGAAAACCATATTCCCGATTTTCCGCTGCCAAATCATCCCTCCGAGCTTGAAGGCCGTCTGAACAACCGTCTCGCTCAAGCCATGAAATGCCTTCAGTTCAACAGCGTCAATGTTTTGGAAAACCTCTTGCCTGATGTGCATCTCTGGCTGGTTCCGCCACACCGCGCCGACCGCTTACACGAACATTTCCATCATATCGAATGGCAAACCGAAGCCATGCCCCAATCCGTCCCAACTCCCCTAAAACCTTGGTTCAGACGGCCTGAACATCAAGCCGCGCCCGAACACGTCCTGATTATCGGCGCAGGCATTGCCGGCGCGGCAACCGCGCGTAAACTGGCTGAACACGGCGTACGCGTTACGGTTTTGGAAGCAGGCAAAGCGGCGCAGGCAGGCAGCGGCAACCGCCAAGGCTTGCTCTACGCCAAAATATCGCCACACGATACCGAACAAACCGAGCTGTTGCTGACAGGCTACGGCTACACGCGCCGATTGTTGGAAGACTTGCTGCCTGATTCCGACGTATGGGGCGGCGACGGCGTATTGCATTTAAATTTTGACGGCAGCGAACGCAAACGCAATCAGGCCTTGGGTTTGCAACACCAGCATAAACACCTCTACCGCAGCGTATCTGCCGAAGAGGCTGCGCACATTGCAGGCATAGACGTATTTTCAGACGGCCTTTATTGGCCGCAAGGCGTATGGCTGAATCCGCCCGCCGTCGTGCATACCTTATTGAATCATCCGCTGATTGAGTTGCACGAACACTCGCCGCTGACTGCCGTATCGCATGACGGCACACAATGGACGGCACACACGCCAAACGCGCATTTCAATGCCAGCCATATCGTTTACTGTATGGGCGCGCACAGCCCGACTGCCGCCGACACCAACGTCTCCGCCCTGCCTTTCCGCCAAATTCGTGGACAAACCGGCGTTGTACCTGCCAGCCCGTTTTCACAAAAACTGCATTGTGCCATTTCCGGCGAAAGCTACATCAGCCCGAGCTGGCAAGGCCGCCACTGCTACGGCGCGACATTTATCCTCAACAGCAACGATGAAACTTGGTATCCAAACGAAGAAATCGACAACCGTGCCGCCCTTCAACAACTCAATCTGCCATTGGCACAATCCCTGTTTGATCAAGATTCGTTTTCAGACGGCCTTCACGATACACAAGGCCATGCCGCCCTGCGTTGCGACAGCCTCGACCACTTGCCCGTTGTCGGCGCACTCGGCGACATCGCCGCCATGCAGTCCGCCTACGCCAAGCTGGCATTGGACAAAAACTACCGCCTCGACAGTATCCCCTGCCCTTACCTGCCCAATGCCTACATCAATACGGCACACGGCACGCGTGGCCTGGCGACAGCCCCCATCTGCGCCGCCACCATTGCAGCCGAAATACTCGGCTTGCCGCATCCGCTATCGCAAAGGCTGAGAACCGCGCTACACCCCAACCGCGCCATCATCCGCGCGATTGTTCGGCAGCAGCCGTTGTTATCCGTTTAAAGATTTCGTTTTAAATAAAAAAGGCCGTCTGAAAGTCATCAAAACTTTCAGACGGCCTTTAGCTATCCGTCAACTGCTTAGAATTTCCATTCCAGCGATACAGCGTAATTGCGGCCTGGGGCGCGGTAGCGGTCTAAGCCTTTGCCATCGCGGTCAACGCCGTTGGTGGTGCTGTAGCTGTACAGGCCTTCCTTTTTGTTCTAATTACCTTAGAACTTAGCCTCAAGTGTAAAGTTGTAACTTCTTCCTGGTGAAGAGAAACGCTCTATACCTGCATGTGTCTTATTATCGACACGATTAACTGTACCAAATTCACGGATACTACGTAGAGATTCCCAAGTGTAATATTTTTTGTTACCGATGTTATAAGCACCAGCACGCACAGTGAAGTATTTGCCCAAATTGACGTAACCTGTCAGATCGAAAAGCGTATAGGCTTTGCTGTGCTTGGCAAATGGCCATGGGTTGTTCAAATCATCACTGCTGTGAACGGTGTCAGACGGTTTTTTAGCTGCGGTGTGTGTCAGGTACGCATTGATACCCCAGCGTTTGGAGGGAGCATCGTAGCCCAAATTGTAAACGGCAGACCACGGGGAAAGGGCGTTAATCGGGGTTTCCTGTCCGTTGGTTTGTTTGGCTTTGCCTTTGATGTAGCTGACATTAACACCTGCGTGCGTGCCTTGCGGCAAACCGATGCTGTCAAGGTTCCATGTGCCGTTAAATTCCAAACCTTTCACCCATGCGGAGGAACGGTTTTGGTTTTGCCAAACGGGTGAGCTGACCAATGCAGTACCGTCGGAAATCGGCGCGTAATTAGGGCTGTTGGGATTATCGGAAGATACGCCCATATAGGTCAGTTCGATAAAATTACGGTAGCGGGTTTGGAAACCGGAGAATTTAAAGTTTCCTGCTTTGCCGCTGCCGGCAAGTCCCAGCTCGAAGTTTTTGGCGGTCTCTGCCTTCAGGTTAGGGTTGGCTTTAAGGTAAAAGTCAGGATGCGGGAACAATAGCCAGGTTTCGTCCGAAGTCGGCGCGCGGAAGCCTGTACTGTATTTCGCCAGAAGATTCAAATGTGGCGTAAATTTCCAGTCTAATCCTAAGCCGTAGCTGAAACCGCTGTGTTTACGCTCGCTGCCAAGATAGGGGATTTGACCGCGAATGGCAGGGGTATAGTTGGGGTTGTCCTTGGCTTTGCTGCTGCTGTTGTCGTAGCGAAGCCCGGCATTGAGGCGGTATTGGCTGCTGTCGCCGAATTGGAAGGTGTTGTTCCAGTAGGCAAAACGGTTTTTGGACGAGCTTTCGACCAGCATAGTCAATTCTTGGTTGTTGGACGTTTGGTATTTCGGGTCATATAGGCGTACCCAATAGCTATGGTCGCTATTACCGTTATCGTTTTTGGAGCCACCTAATCCGTATTGCATTGCCCATACCGATTTGGAGAAGTCGATTTGTTTTTCGGCATCGGCACCGAATTGGGTATTTTTTTGACGGATGTTGCGGAACATATGGTACACGTCGCTGTTGACACCGTTACGGCCATAATCCGTCGGCAAGTCCCAGGTCCAAGTGCTCATGTCGATGGTTTGACGGTCGTAACGCAGGTTGAGGTTGTCCCATGGTCCTTTGTCAAGTTGGTTTTTGTATTCGAAACCGATGCGTTTGCGGTAGGAAATATCTTGACGGGAACGGGTGTCGCCCAGTGCGTCGCCTTTCCAGTCTGCCGCCCACATATTGGACAATTCAATCGTCGTGCGGTCGGTGCGTGAATCTTCGTAAATCCAGCCGATACGGTTTTTATCGTTGAAGTTGTAACCCAGTTTGAACAGGGTGCTTTTGTTTTCCCAGTCTTGAGGGTCAGGTTTGCTGCGCGCTACACCGCGGCTGCCGTAGTTGGTCATACCAGCATTCGGACTCCAGCTTTGTTTGTTGTCAGTGATGACGGTATCGGCAGCGTCGCTGTTGTTTTTGGTTTCTTTACCGAAACGGCGGGTGTAGACCATCAATGCGTCCAGACCCAACCAGGTTCCTGCGGCGGTTATGCTGCTGAATTTTTGGCTGTTGCGTCCGATATAGCCACCTTTAATACCTAAGTGGTAGGGCTTTTCTTCGGAAACATAGTCACTTGCAGATTTGGTTTTATAGTTAACTGCACCACCCAATGCGCCGCTGCCGGATTTGAGCGAATCCGCGCCTTTGTTAAGGGTTACTTCCGAAAAGTTTTCGGGTTCGGAAGTGTTGCGGTTTGCATTGAAGTTGCCGTATGCACCGAACAACTCTTGAAACGCTTCAGACGACCTGCTTTCTGCTTGTGCCAGTCCGTCCACGTTGATGGCAACGCGGTCTTTATCGACACCGCGTATGGTAAAACCGTTAGAACCTGAGCGTCCGCCTTCAACGACGCTGATGCCCGGATCGTAACGCACCAAGTCGCTTTCATCGGAGACCATTTGTTTATCCAAAGCCTGACGGCGGATTTTCTCTTCACCGAGTTTTTGTACTTTGCGGCCGCCAATGACTTTGACTTCATTCAACTCCTGATAAGCTTGAGGAATAGGATCGGCCGCTAAGGCAGGGAAAGTTTGGCTGACAATAGCTGCCAGCAGTACAGGTTTAAAATGGAAGGACATTTTTTGCCTCTTAATATATATTGATTATCTATTATTGGAATGCTTGATGTGCAGTTACTGGCTGACAGGTGTCAAGCTTGTATCTGTCGTATTGCGGTCGTCATCATTCTTCACGCCGCCGAACACGGTATCCAACGATTTATCGGCATCAAAGGTAACTTTACCGCCTATACTGACTTCTGTTTTATCGCCGTTAAATTGACCAAAGAATTTCCCTTCGACTTTGCCGTTTTTACCATCGGATTCGGCAGTGCCTGAGAAATCAACGCCGTTGATGCCTACATCTTTCATCACAACGTCCGGACCGTAATCAGCATTACCTAAAATCGTGCCGCCGAGTTTGTTGGTGTTGAAATTGGCTGTCAGCAGTGAAAGTTTGGGCGTGTTTTTTTCAGACGACCCGGAGGATTTGCCCGGATCGTAGGTTGAGGTAACGATATTGCCGTTGCGGACGCGGACAGCCCAAACTTCGTATGTAGTCTTGCCTTTTGCCACTGTACTGTCTGACGGAGTGTAATAAGACGGTTTCGCCGTTCCGACGGGTTTGCCGCCGACAAACAGGTCTGCCGTGCCGTCTGCATTTATCCATGCGCCGAATTTGAGGTGGTCCTGTTTGGTTGCCGGTGCATAGGTGAATTGTCCCGAACTACTGCAACAGACAAACAGTTTGCCACCTTCAGATAAAGGTTGTCCTTCATGGCGTGTACGAAGGGCATAAGACGGGCTGGAATATGATGGGACAATCGGATCAGAATATGAACTAATGTTGTAATAGTTACCAGAAGGGGTTTGATAGACATATTGTTTATCGGTATAGCTGTAGCCCCATGATGTTTTCACTTCGAGTTCCGCTTCACGCAGACTGCCGCCTTTATCGGAAAGGGTATTAATGGTCTTTACTGCATTGCTTTCATCGCTCAGCTTAACATTGGCAATAGGTTGCGCTGTCGGAATAGCAACGGGAACTTTGGGTTCAGATGCACCTCCACCTGCACATGCAGTCAAAATAAAGGTAGTTGCAATAGGCACTATAAATACATTAATTTTCATAACCAATCTCTCTAAAATACAAGCTTCTCAGATACAATAATGATAAGTATTACTAATAATATGCAATATTGTGTAACAAATATTTTATTTTAGCAATACCAATATTTTTTCTATCAGTAGTTAGGGTGAATCTTTATGCCATCCTCTCTCTGTTAAATATATTTACGCAATTTATAATCCTATAAAAATAAATAAGTTATATTTATTTCGTAAATTTGCCGTTATAATGATAAATCTAAATACGAATCTGTATTTTTTATGCAAAAATAAAATCACCTGAGATGTTTCAGGCAGTTTTATGATAAGAGCAAATCCCTTATTAGAAACGATTTGCCCTCAGATATACATATATTTCGGATGACTTTAAATGCTAAAAATAAAACAAAAAATTGTCTCAGCTTCTTTGTGCTACCTATTGCCGTCAGCAGCCTTTGCTGAATTTCCCGAAGAGGGTGTTCGGCAGAATATTTCTTCTCAGAATACTGCTGTACAAGTACAACAGAAACAATGGTTAGATATTCTATCTGAGGAGGAAAGGTCGCCTGAAAAGAATGAGAATATAGGCAGACCAACTCTGGTTAATGATGATTTTTTAGCGGCAAACCCGCATATTCTTGAGGACGCGTTAGTTCAAGCACTTAACAGCAATAGCGCAGATCTAGTTTCCTCTCTTGTCGCCCTTTACTGCAAACAGCCCAACCACAATCCCAAACTGATTACGCGTGCCGATGCTTTGCTGGCAAAGTTGAAAGGACGGACTTCCGAAGCGGTCGAACGTTACCGTACTCTTTATGAATCTGATGTTTCAGACGACCGCGTACTGTTGGATTTGGCGGCGGCGGAGTTTCAGGATTATCGCTTGGGCGATGCTGCCGCACATTTCCGTCAAGCCGCGCAGCGCGATATACCAGCCCCCGTTTTGGAAAATGTCAAACGTTTTCAAGAAGCCGTCAAACGGCAGACAGAATGGAAATTGTCTGGCGGAATCAGCCCCGTGCATAACGATAATGCCAACAACGCTGCTCCGCGTTATTGCATCGAAACAAAAGGGCAAACCGCATGCAGTGTTACCTTACCTGTCAGTGCCAACGGCTTGAATTACGAATTGAACACCGAAAAACTCACCCCATTGTATGGGCATCACGCCATCAAATTCCGTGCTAACCTCAGCGGTACAAGCTATTTTTTCGACCGCCAATCGGCTTACGACGATGCGTTCGGTAGGGCTTATTTGGGCTGGCAGCGCAAGGACGGCAAACAAACCGTCAGCGTTTTACCGTTTTATCAGGCACAGTTGGCAGGCAGCAGCGAGTTTGACAGCAAAAAAGAAAATAAACGCCGCGCCGCGCCGTATATGCTGGCACACGGGGTTGGCGTACAGCTTTCGCATATGGTCAATCTCAGTAACGCGACACAACTTTATTACTCGTTGGAACGCTACCGCCAAAACTATCGGGAAACTGATCGTGCGCTGCGTAACGACGGTTGGCACGACAGTACCTATCTCTCCCTGGCGCGCCGTTTTGGCAGAACGACTCTGTTCGGTGGTTGGCAATACAACCGCTTTGTTCCTGAAAACAAAAGCATACACAATGCCATCAACAATGCGGCCTACCACCGCAACGGTTTCAATATAGGTTGGATACAGCAATGGCAGGTTTTAGGTGAGCTTAACAGCAGACTTACCGCTTCATTTGCCAACCGCCACTATAAAGGCATTATGGCATTCGGTACGGAGCCGCAACACAACCGGGAGCGCTCCCTCTCTATCAACCTTAGTCACAACAAATTATCTTATAAAGGCATTACCCCTACTTTGAATTATAGTTATAGTCACATCCGTAGCAATGCGCCATATGCAATGCGTAATATTCATCAATGGTCATTAGGTGGTGAATGGAATTTTTAAAGGAGAATCAAATCTGAGTAGGTGTAAGACAGCAACCCGTTCAAACAAAACTTTGTAGTGTAATTAAAGGTCTCTGCAAACATCTACGCCGAGACCTTATCTGTTTGATTGAATTATTTTTTAGAGTCTGTGCGGCGTCATACCTTCAGGCGCTTCCGCACCTTCCGGCAAACCGAAGGTTTCACGCAGAATCACTTTATAGAATTCAAAAGCTTCGCGCGCGCCTTGAATGGCTTCCGCCTCAGCTTCCGGAGTCAAGTTCAAAGCGTTCAGATGCTCGACAAAAGCGCGCCAGTGTTTGCCACGGCCGTTCGGATGAGGAGCCAGGTGGCGTGCGCCAAATTCGCCGGTGTATTCGAGTTTTTGAGCATGTTTGAACAAGAATGCCGCGCCCAAATTAGAACCTTCGGCGCAATACAGCCAGCCGATGGCTTTATTACCGGTTTCGTGTGGTAATTCTTTGTCAAATTTGTAAGGCTCTTCGCCCAAGTCTTTCAAGTCTTGAGTCACGGCATCGTAACGCGCCATATATTCAAGTTCTGGAATGGCTTTGTTCAATTCGGCATCTTTATAGATGTGATCGACGGCCTTATGGAAAACAGATTGAAGTTTCAAGAATTTGATGTAGTTTTCTTTGCTGGAAAAAGGCTGAACGGACATAACCAAGTTATCAACGCTGTCGTGCGTTGTCGTGGTTTGCTCTTTCAAGCGTTTGGCGAAAGTCAGCTCTTGGGTTTCACTCATGATGTTTCCTTTGAATTAAAAGACTAATAGTTTCAGACGGCCTTTATGGTTAAAAATCCGTCTAATTTGAAAAGAATTGTTTTAAAAACAAAGAAGATAATTTTTAGCCTACTTCAGGTTCGTTGACCGTGTACCTTCCACAAATCTACAAGGATTATCGTGTTTTTAAATATTGAGAATATATCTTATTTTTATCCTAATGGAAATAAACCAAACTAAGACCTATTAATAAAATTTAACGGTCCATAGCAATAACCTTCTGAAGTCTTTTCAAACTTTTCAGACGGCCCAAACCTTATTAAGCAGCTGCCATTCAATCAAATATCGACCTAAATTTGGGCTATCCTTCTGTTTTCCTTTATAATGCGACACTCTTTGCACCTTCTTTATCCCCTGCCGAACCATGAAACGGATTCCTGCCTACCATCGCTGGTGGCGCTACAAGTCTTATCTTCCTGATGCGACGCTGCCTGCACATACGGTGGAATGCCCGGATTGCGGCTGCCGTATGGATATTCCGCGCCTGCGTCAGGGGCAGGAAGCGCATTGTCCGGTGTGCAACCATGAAATCGTGGAAGTGGAAAACAATCCGTATATCGCGCCGATTGCCTATGCGCTGACAACCTTGATTCTGATGGCGTTCGCGTACAATATGGTGTATATCCGCGTGGATTTGTTCGGCGTGACTTCGATTTTGTCGTTGCCACAAATGATGCGGCTTTTGATTTCGCTGGATTACGGTTTTCTGGCGGAAGTGATGTTTATCCTCACCTTCGGCGCGCCTTTACTGTTTTTACTGCTCTGCCTTTATGTTTATACGGCTTTGATACGCGAAAAGGCCTACCCTGCGCTGCGCTTTGCAACGCGCGTATTGGTGCGGCTACGCCATTGGATTATGGTGGATGTGTTTTTTATTTCCACTTTGGTGGCGTATATCAAGCTCTCGTCCGTTGCTACAGTAGAGTTCGGCTCGGCGTTTTACCTGATGTTTCCGTTGTCGGTCATGCTGATTCGGACTTCGGTATCGATTCCGCAGCATTGGGTTTATTATAAGATTCACCGTTTAACCGGCGGCCATGCGGTTCAAACGGCCACTGAAGACAAAATCTGTTGCAGCCGCTGCCTGTATTTCCGCAATAAAGACGAGCAACCTTGCGGCGTATGCGGAGCAGACTTATACCGCCGCCGCCCGAAAAGCCTGAGTATTTCGCTGGCGTTTTTAGTCGCGGCGTTTATCCTGTATTTCCCTGCCAACATCCTGCCGATTATGATTTCGTCCAACCCGACGACTTTGGAGATCAATACGATTTTCAACGGCATTGTTTATATGTGGGACGAAGGCGACCGGTTGATTGCCGTGATTATCTTTAGTGCCAGTATTATGCTGCCGGTTTTGAAGATTATTGCGATGGCGGTTTTGATTTATTCCGCATACTTCAAACCTGTGATGAGCGCGGACAAAATGTCGGTTTTGTATCGGATTACCGAATCCATCGGCCGCTGGTCGATGATTGATATTTTTGTGATTATTCTTTTGATGAGTTCGTTCCACACCAATATGGCGCGCGTCGTGCCGGGTGGTGCGGCGATTTACTTCTGCCTGGTCGTTATTTTGACCATGCTTTCGGCCTATTATTTCGATCCCCGTCTGATTTGGGACAAGCAACAGCAGCTTTCAGACGGCCTTGATTCTGACCAGACCTTAACACAATGAAAAAACACGATTCTTCACCCAATTATCACGCCCCGGCGCGTGTCAAGAAAACCAATGTCTTCACGTCTATCGTGTGGCTGATTCCGCTGATTGCGCTGATTGCCGGCGGCTGGCTTTTGATTAAAGACATCCGCAACCGCGGCCCTGTCGTTACGCTGTTGATGGACAGCGCCGAAGGCATCGAAGTCAACAACACCGTCATTAAGGTGTTGAACGTCGATGTCGGACGCGTTACCCGCATCAAATTGCGCGACGACCAAAAAGGTGTGGAAGTTACTGCCCAGCTCAGCGCCGACGCCAAAGACCTTATCCGCAGTGATACCCAATTTTGGGTGGTCAAACCGCGTATCGACCAAAGCGGCGTTACCGGCTTGGGAACCTTGCTTTCCGGCTCATATATTGCATTTACACCGGGCAAAAGCCAAGAAACCAAAGATGTATTTGTCGTCCAAGACATTCCGCCGATTGCCGCCATCGGTCAAAGCGGCCTGCGCCTGAATTTGATCGGAAAAAACGACCGCATCCTCAACGTCAGCAGCCCTGTTTTGTATGAAAACTTTATGGTCGGTCAAGTAGAAAGCGCGCATTTCGACCCGTCCGACCAAAGCGTGCATTACACCATCTTCATCCAAAGCCCCAACGACAAACTGATTAATTCCGCCAGCCGTTTTTGGCTGGAAAGCGGCATCAATATCGAAACCACAGGCAGCGGTGTCAAACTCAATTCCGCCCCTCTGCCTGCCCTGCTGTCCGGCGCAATTTCCTTTGACTCGCCCAAAACAAGCGACAGCAAAAACGTCAAAAGCGAAGACAGCTTCACGCTTTACGATAGCCGCAGCGAAGTCGCCAACCTGCCTGACGACCGCTCGCTGTATTACACTGCGTTTTTCAAACAATCCGTACGCGGCCTGTCTGCCGGTTCGCCTGTCGAATACAAAGGCCTGAATGTCGGCGTGGTTTCCGATGTTCCATATTTCGACCGCAACGACAGCCTGCATTTGTTTGAAAACGGTTGGATTCCCGTACGCATCCGTATTGAGCCTTCCCGTTTGGAAATCAATGCCGACGAGCAAAGTAAAGAACATTGGAAACAACAATTTCAGACGGCCTTAAACAAAGGCCTGACTGCCACCATCTCCAGCAACAACCTGCTGACCGGCAGCAAAATGATTGAGTTGAACGATCAGCCTTCTGCCTCGCCTAAGCTGCGACCGCATACCGTTTATGCAGGCGATACTGTTATCGCGACCCAAGGTGGCGGTTTGGACGATTTGCAGGCAAAAGTGGCCGACTTGTTAGACAAGTTCAACAATCTGCCATTGGATAAAACCGTTGCCGGCTTGAACGGTTCGCTTGCCGAGCTCAAGTCTACACTCAAATCTGCCAATGCCGCCCTAAGCTCCATCGACAAACTGGTCGGCAAACCGCAGACACAAAACATTCCGAACGAGTTGAACCAAACCCTGAAAGAATTGCGTCAAACCCTGCAAGGCGTATCGCCTCAATCGCCTATCTACGGCGACGTACAAAATACGCTGCAAAGTTTGGACAAAACCTTAAAAGACGTTCAACCCGTGATTAATACTTTGAAAGAAAAACCCAACGCGCTGATTTTCAACAGCAGCAGCAAAGACCCTATCCCGAAAGGAAGCCGATAATGCGCCTCTTCCCGATTGCCGCCGCCCTGACGCTTGCCGCCTGCGGCACTGCGCAAAGCACACAATATTTCGTCCTGCCCGACAGCCAGTACATCCGTCCGGCTGCGCATGGCAACGAAATCGCGGTCAAAGTCAACCTTGCCGAACCGCTTGCCAACGGCGGTCTCGTTTACCAAACCGATGCCTATCATGTGAATCTGGCGAAAAACCACCTGTGGGCGGCGCCGCTCGATGGCGCGTTGGCAGCAAATCTCAGCAACAAGCTCAACCGCCTCAATCCGCATCGCACCTTCGTGCCTGCTTCACGCAGCCAAAGCAGCCAAACCCTGAAAGTCTATATCGAAGCCTTCCAAGGCAGCTATCAGGGGCAGACCACCATCAGCGGTTATGCACAATGGCCGGACGGACGCAGCAAACCGTTTAACGCCGTCACGCCGCAACAAGGCGACGGCTATACCGCCATGCTCGAATCGTTGGAAAACGGTTTGTCACAGGTTGCCGATACGATTGCCTATTAAACCCAAAGGCCGTCTGAAAAACTTTCAGACGGCCTTTTTCATGTTTCAAACATTCATCACAATGCGCGGTCAAAATACAAAGCCACGCCGGATCGCTCGCTCATCGCCAACAAATAATCCATCAATTTTTGCGGCCATTGAATACCGCGCACAACAGTCAGGTTGCGCAAAATAGGGAAAGTCAGGATATCTTCCAAACTGATTTCACCGCCCAAGCCCTCGCCTTCGCACACCAGCACTTCCAGTTCTGCCAAGTCTTGATGCAGACGCTCCAGATATTGCGCCGTTTTGTTCAGATTAGTCTCGAAATTGCCGGTACTTTTCTCTTTTTTGTCGATAAAGTATTTTTTCGCTTCATCGGTCTCAAATTCGGGCAGGCCGATTTTAACCATGCGCGGCTGTACCAATTTGTTATTGTATTCGCCCACTTTATCCAACCAAGCCTGAACTTCGGGACGAACCTCTTCTTTCAGACGGCCTTGATCGATGTAACGGACAATATCCAAACTCTCGCCCATAAACGAACCGTCTTCTTTTTGCAAAATCGGCACTTGTTTTGAGCCAATCATGCCAATCGGCGTAGCTTCGTCATCGTTTGCTAAGACGACCTCTTCCACCGCCACATCGCGCAAGCCGAAAATCATCCTTGCACGAACGCAAAACGGGCAATGGTCGTAAATATACAGTTTCATCGAAATACTCCTTAAAATTTCAAAACGGTTAACCATAACACCCAAGACCGTCTGAAACAAGACTTCCTGAAACATAGTGCAGCATTCGCATACAAATCTAGGGCTGTCGGCAATAAACTGTTACAATGGCGACGTTTTTATCAAAAAGAAAAAAACGCACGCCATGACCACTATTCGCCAAACGCCCCAAACATCGAGTGCAACGCTGGAAGGCCTCCTCGCTTGGTTCGACGGCTATGTTGCCGCGCTGCCCGATTCCGATAAAAACCTGATTCAGACGGCCTTTGACCTGTCTAAAGAACATTACCCCGCCGATGCACTAACGACTTACGGCGAGCCTTTAATGGAACATTTTCTCGGCTCGATGCAAATCGTCAGCGAACTCGACTTATTGCCCGATGCCGTGGCGGCTACGATTTTGTCCGACATCGGCAAATACGTTCCCACTTGGCAAGAATTGGTTACCGAACGCTGCAACAGCACCGTTTGCGAGCTGGTCAAAGGTGTGGACGAAGTGCAGAAACTGACCCAATTCGCCCGCGTGGACAGCCTTGCCACGCCGGAAGAACGCAGCCAACAGGCCGAAACCATGCGCAAAATGCTGTTGGCAATGGTTACCGACATCCGCGTCGTCCTGATCAAACTGGCGATGCGTACGCGCACCCTGCAATTTTTAAGCAACGTTCCTGACAATCCTGAAAAGCGTGCCGTTGCCAAAGAAACCCTCGACATTTTTGCCCCGCTCGCTAACCGCTTGGGCGTGTGGCAACTCAAATGGCAGCTCGAAGATTTGGGCTTCCGCCATCAAGAGCCGGAAAAATACCGCGAAATCGCCCTACTTTTGGACGAAAAGCGCACCGAGCGCCTCGAATACATCGAAAACTTCCTCAATATCCTGCGTACGGAACTGAAAAAATACAATATTCATTTTGAAGTTGCCGGAAGACCGAAGCATATCTACTCCATTTACAAAAAAATGGTGAAGAAAAAGCTCACTTTCGACGGCCTGTTCGACATCCGCGCCGTGCGGATTTTAGTGGACACCATTCCCGAGTGTTACACCACGCTGGGCATTGTCCACAGCCTCTGGCAGCCGATTCCGGGCGAGTTCGACGACTATATCGCTAACCCGAAAGGCAACGGCTATAAAAGTTTGCACACCGTTATCGTCGGCCCGGAAGACAAAGGTGTGGAAGTCCAAATCCGCACCTTTGACATGCACCAATTCAACGAATTCGGTGTTGCCGCCCACTGGCGTTATAAAGAAGGTGGCAAGGGTGATTCCGCCTATGAACAGAAAATCGCTTGGTTGCGCCAACTCTTGGACTGGCGCGAAAACATGGCCGAAAGCGGCAAAGAAGACCTTGCCGCCGCCTTTAAAACCGAGCTGTTCAACGATACGATTTATGTTTTGACCCCGCATGGCAAAGTCCTCTCCCTGCCTACGGGCGCTACTCCCATCGACTTTGCCTATGCCCTGCACAGCAGCGTAGGCGACCGTTGCCGCGGCGCAAAAGTCGAAGGACAAATCGTGCCGCTGTCAACGCCGTTGGAAAACGGTCAACGCGTTGAAATCATTACCGCCAAAGAAGGAAATCCTTCCGTCAACTGGCTCTACGAAGGCTGGGTCAAATCCAACCGCGCCATCAGCAAAATCCGTGCCTATATCCGCCAGCAAAATGCGGATACCGTGCGCGAAGAAGGCCGCGCCCAGCTGGACAAACAGTTGTCAAAAATCTTCCCCAAACCCAATCTGCAAGCATTGGCGGAAAAACTCGGCTTCAAAAAAACCGATGAACTCTATACGGCCATCGGTCAGGGCGAAGTTTCTAACCGCGCCATCCACAAAGCCTGCGGCGCGCTGAATGAGCCGCCTCCTGTGCCGATTGATGAAACCAATATCGTCAAGCAGTCCAAAATCAAAAAAGGCGGCAAAAACGGCATTTTGATTGACGGCGAAGACGGCCTAATGACCACGCTTGCCAAATGCTGCAAACCAGCACCTCCTGACGACATTATCGGTTTCGTTACGCGCGACCGGGGCATTTCCGTCCACCGCAACACCTGCCCTTCTTTCCGCCACCTTGCCGAACAGTCTCCTGAAAAAGTGTTGAATGCAAGCTGGGCAGCCTTGCAAGAAGGACAAGTATTTGCCGTCGATGTTGAAATCCGCGCCCAAGACCGCTCCGGTTTGCTGCGCGACGTTTCGGATGCGCTGGCGCGGCACAAGCTCAACGTTACCGCGGTTCAAACCCAATCACGCGATTTGGAAGCCAGCATGCGCTTTACCCTTGAAGTCCGCCAAGTCAACGACCTGCCGCGCGTATTAGCCAGTCTGGGCGACATCAAAGGCGTTTTAAGCGTAACGCGCTTATAATTCCCATTCCCCCATCTAAAGGCCGTCTGAAAGTATTGCTTTCAGACGGCCTTTCACACATCAGCTGCCAATATATAACCTACGCTTCTATCCTTACAATCAGCCGTTATTTCCTGTCCGCCATATTCTCAGGCAAACTCGCCATCCGTATGATAAAGAAAGATATTTTTATTCTTATATTAACCTTAAGGAAACTTCATGGATACACGAGACCTGTTCCCTCATGAAATTTTGCAGGACGCCATCGGCAAAAGTTGCGCCAAATCTGAATTCAGCATCAAGATGTTGGTGATTTTGAGTTTCTTAGGCGGTGGTTATGTCGGCTTCGGCTATCTTGCCTGCCTGCGCGTCATCAGCGGCATTCCGGCCGAATGGAACGGCCTAGCCGCCCTTTTGGGCGCATCCGTGTTCCCTATCGCACTGATTTGTATCTTAATCGGCGGCGGCGAGTTGGCAACAGGCAATATGATGATTATGGCTTTGGGCAGATTGACCGGCCGCGTCAGCACCCACAAACTGGTGCGCAACTGGCTGATTGTCAGCTTGGGCAATCTGGCAGGCGCCGTAGCCATGGCCTATTTCCTCGGCCACTACGTCGGCCTTGCCGAAGGGCCGGCCGCAGCGAAAACCATTGCCATTGCCGAAGCTAAAGTCAATATGGACTTCGGCCGCGCATTCGTTTCTGCCATCGCATGTAACTGGATGGTGTGTATGGGCATCTGGTTTTACTTCGGCGCACGCCATACTTCAGGACGAATCTTAGCCATGTGGTTCCCTGTTATGATCTTCGTATTAATCGGCTTTCAACACTTTGTTGCCAATATGTTCATCATTCCTGCCGGCATTTGGGCGGGCGCAAACGTCAGCTGGGGTCAATTTTTCTACAACATGATTCCCGTTTTCTTAGGCAACGTCCTGGGCGGGTCATCCTTTGTCGCAGCCTCTTATCTCTTTGCTTACAAACACTTACTAAAAGACGATTTTTCTATTTAATGTAGCCTTTTTTTCTAAAAACCCCGTATTTGCCCGACACAGATACGGGGTTTCTGCACAAGGCCGTCTGAAAGTCCAAGTCGTTTAATTACTTTTTCTCTTTAATCCCCAAAAAACATCAGGAAAGATAGTTTCACACACTTTCCTTCGTCATCATCGGTAAAAATTTATATATTTTTATGTTTTTAAATGACTTAGCCAAAAGGCGGCATCAATTTCGAATAAAGGCTGAGTTCTTCGCTTTGCAAAAGCGACTTTTTGCGGTATGCTGGTTTAAATTATTTACAATTTAATGC
The DNA here is from genome assembly GCF_001837185.1 of Neisseria sp. HMSC064D07. Classification (NCBI taxonomy): domain Bacteria; kingdom Pseudomonadati; phylum Pseudomonadota; class Betaproteobacteria; order Neisseriales; family Neisseriaceae; genus Neisseria; species Neisseria sp. HMSC064D07. Next base: position 30,687 of record NZ_KV831639.1, read on the forward strand.
ATTAAGATTTCGTATTTTATTGTATTTGAAAATAATTTATCCTGTCTCTCTCGCAAAAAACAGGATTTTTAAGCTGTATTTTTATTAGAAAAAAGTTTGGGTATGAATTGCTTGCAATTTCAAACCCGTTTTAAAAGTTAGATGAGGAATAAGTACATGAATCCCATGTATATCACTTTCGCGATCTATTTGGTCGCCGTATTACTGATCGGCCTCGCCGCCTATTTTTCAACACGAAACTTCGACGACTACATCCTCGGTGGTCGCAGCTTAGGTCCGTTCGTGACCGCGATGTCTGCCGGTGCTTCCGATATGTCGGGTTGGCTTTTGATGGGATTGCCAGGTGCCATTTACCTGAGCGGTTTGAATGAAGCTTGGATCGCCATTGGTCTGATTGTGGGTGCATACCTCAACTGGCTTTTGGTTGCAGGCCGTCTGCGCGTACATACCGAATACGCCAACAATGCGCTGACGCTTCCTGATTACTTCTTCCACCGCTTCGGTGCCGGCGGTCACTTGATGAAAGTGGTTTCTGCACTGATTATCTTGTTCTTCTTCACTATTTACTGTGCTTCAGGCATCGTGGCCGGTGCTACACTGTTCCAAAGCCTGTTCCACGGTATGTCTTACACTCAAGCCATGTGGCTGGGTGCCGGAGCAACCATCGCCTATACCTTCTTGGGCGGTTTCTTGGCAGTAAGCTGGACCGATACCCTGCAAGCTTCTTTGATGATTTTTGCATTGGTACTGACTCCTGTAATGGTGTACTTGGGTTTGGGCGGTGCAGATCAAATGAATGCTGCCATCCAACAAGTTGCCGCTTCTACCGGTAAAGAATACGGCAGCCTGTTTGCCGGTACTACTTTCATCGGCATTATCTCTACCGCCGCTTGGGGCTTGGGCTATTTCGGCCAACCACACATTTTGGCTCGTTTCATGGCTGCTGAAAGCGCTAAATCTCTGGTTTCTGCACGCCGTATCGGTATGACCTGGATGATTCTGTGTATGGCCGGTGCTGTGGCTGTCGGCTACTTCGGTATCGCTTACTTCGGCGCCAACCCTGCCCACGTTGATGAAATGAACGGCAACCACGAACGTATCTTCATCGCTTTGGCTACCCTGCTCTTCAACCCTTGGATTGCCGGTATCATCTTGAGCGCGATTCTTGCTGCTGTAATGTCCACCCTGTCTTGCCAATTGTTGGTTTGCTCCAGCGCGATTACCGAAGACTTCTATAAAGGCTTCCTGCGTAAAAACGCCCAACAAGCTGAATTGGTATGGATTGGCCGCGTAATGGTATTGGCTATCGCCGTGATTTCCATCCTGATTGCTTCTGACCCTGAAAGCAAAGTATTGGGCTTGGTAGCTTACGCATGGGCAGGCTTTGGTGCCGCATTCGGTCCGGTTGTGATCCTGTCTGTTTTGTGGAAACGCATTACTGCCTACGGCGCACTCTCCGGCATGATTGCTGGTGCGCTGACTGTGGTTGTTTGGGCTGAGTGGATTAAAAAACCTGCTTTGGCCGCACAAGAAACAGGCTTCTCTACCGTTTATGAAATCGTTCCAGGCTTTATCGCTTGTACCCTCGTGATTGTTTTGGTATCCCTGATGGACAAACAACCGTCACGCGAATTGCAAGAACGTTTCGAAAAAGCAGACGCAGAATACCGCGCCTCTAAATAAGACGTTTTCAGACGGCCTGCATGATTCCGTGCAGGCCGTCTTTACGACATAAACTGTTTCAAAATAATCTGAGCCTTATCAGAAAAAACAGCAATTTATGCGGATGCATCTTGTATCCGCATCATAATTTTATTACGATATTACTATCCTTCAGAATGTCTGTTTTGGCAGTCTTAATTCAGGCCGTCTGAAACCATGAAAAAACCTTTGGAGAACATAAATAATGTTTAACTTCGCTTTTCCAACACAAACTCCTCTGCGTCAAGCTGTAACTGATGCCTACCGCCGCGATGAAATTGAGGCCGTTCAGGATATGTTGCAACGTGCACAGATGACCGACGAAGAACGCAATGCCGCCTCCGAGCTTGCCCGTCGTTTGGTTACCCAAGTCCGTGCCAGCCGCACCAAAGCCAGCGGTGTAGATGCTTTGATGCACGAGTTCTCTCTCTCCAGTGAAGAAGGTGTTGCACTGATGTGTCTGGCCGAGGCTCTGCTACGTATTCCGGACAATGCAACCCGCGACCGCCTGATTGCCGACAAAATCTCCGAAGGCAACTGGAAAAGCCACTTGAACAACAGCCCTTCCCTCTTCGTTAACGCGGCCGCATGGGGTCTGCTGATTACCGGCAAACTGACCGCGACAAACGACAAACAGATGAGTTCCGCATTGAGCCGTCTGATCAGCAAAGGCGGCGCGCCTCTGATCCGTCAAGGTGTGAACTACGCCATGCGCCTGTTGGGCAAACAGTTCGTAACCGGCCAAACCATTGAAGAAGCGCTGCAAAACGGTAAAGAGCGCGAAAAAATGGGTTACCGCTTCTCTTTCGATATGTTGGGTGAAGCCGCATACACCGAAGAAGATGCCAACCGCTACTACAACGACTACGTTCAAGCCATTCACGCCATCGGTAAAGATGCCGCAGGCCAAGGCGTTTACGAAGGCAACGGTATCTCCGTTAAACTTTCCGCCATCCACCCACGCTACTCACGCGCCCAACACGAACGCGTTATGAGCGAACTGTTGCCACGCCTGAAAGAATTGTTCCTTTTGGGTAAAAAATACGATATCGGTATCAACATCGATGCCGAAGAAGCCAACCGTCTCGAATTGTCTTTGGACTTGATGGAAGCTTTGGTTTCCGATCCTGACTTGGCCGGCTACAAAGGTATCGGTTTCGTTGTTCAAGCCTACCAAAAACGCTGCCCGTTCGTTATCGACTACCTGATCGACCTGGCACGCCGTAACAACCAAAAACTGATGATCCGTTTGGTTAAAGGCGCATACTGGGACAGCGAAGTAAAATGGGCTCAAGTAGACGGCATGGACGGCTATCCGACTTACACCCGTAAAGTCCACACCGACATCTCCTACCTCGCCTGCGCACGCAAACTCTTGGATGCGCAAGATGCCGTGTTCCCACAATTTGCCACCCACAACGCCTACACTTTGGGCGCAATCTACCAAATGGGTAAAGGCAAAGACTTCGAACACCAATGTCTGCACGGCATGGGCGAAACCCTGTATGACCAAGTGGTTGGCCCGCAAAACTTAGGCCGTCGCGTACGCGTGTATGCCCCGGTCGGCACACACGAAACCCTGCTTGCCTACTTGGTACGCCGTCTGTTGGAAAACGGTGCGAACTCTTCTTTCGTGAACCAAATCGTTGACGAAAACATCAGCATCGACCGCCTGATTAAGAGCCCGTTCGACACCATCGCCGAACAAGGCATCCACCTGCATCCGGCATTGCCTCTGCCGCGCGATTTGTATGGCAAAGGCCGTCTGAACTCCCAAGGCGTCGATTTCAGCAACGAAAACGTATTGCAAAACCTGCAAGAAAAACTCAACCAAGCTTCTTCCGAAGACTTCCACGCCGCTTCTATCGTCAATGGCGAAGCGCGTAACGTGGGCGAAGCTCAACCCGTCCGCAACCCTGCAGACCACAACGATGTTGTCGGTACTGTCAGCTTTGCCGATGCCGCATTGGCTCAAGAAGCTATTGGTGCAGCCGTTGCCGCCCTACCGGAGTGGAGCGCCAAACCTGCTTCAGAACGCGCCGACTGCCTGCGCCGTTTTGCCGATTTGTTGGAACAACACACGCCTGCATTGATGATGCTGGCTGTCCGTGAAGCCGGTAAAACCCTGAACAACGCCGTTGCCGAAGTACGCGAAGCCGTTGACTTCTGCCGCTACTATGCCAACGAAGCTGAAAACACCCTGCCTAAAGATGCCAAAGGCGTCGGCGCAATCGTTGCCATCAGCCCATGGAACTTCCCATTGGCCATCTTTACCGGCGAAGTGGTTTCTGCATTGGCAGCCGGTAACACTGTTATCGCAAAACCTGCCGAACAAACCAGCCTGATTGCTACTTACGCAGTTTCCCTGATGCATCAAGCCGGTATTCCGACTTCTGCGTTGCAACTCGTACTCGGCGCAGGCGATGTCGGCTCTGCCCTGACCGGCGATACCCGCATTGGCGGCGTGATCTTTACCGGTTCTACCGAAGTAGCGCGCCTGATCAACAAAGCCCTGTCCAAACGCGACGACAGCCCTGTCCTGATTGCCGAGACCGGCGGTCAAAACGCGATGATTGTGGACTCTACCGCCCTGCCGGAACAAGTCTGCCTCGACGTATTGAACTCTGCCTTCGACAGCGCAGGCCAACGTTGTTCCGCTCTGCGTATCTTGTGCGTTCAAGAAGATGTTGCCGATAAAATGGTCAACATCATCAAAGGTGCAATGGACGAATTGGTTGTCGGCAAACCGACCCAACTGACCACAGACATCGGCCCTGTCATCGATGCTGAAGCCCAACAAAACCTGTTGGCCCACATCAACAAAATGAAAGGCGTAGCAAAGGCTTACCACGAAATCAAAACTGCCACCGACGTTGATGACAACAACTCTACCTTCGTTCGTCCAATCCTGTTTGAATTGAACAACCTGAACGAGTTGCAACGCGAAGTGTTCGGTCCTGTACTGCACGTTGTCCGCTACCGCGCCAGCGAATTGGATCAACTCATCGACCAAATCAACGCCAAAGGCTATGCTCTGACCAGCGGTGTACACAGCCGTATCGAAGGCACTGTCGACCATATCCGCGACCGCATTGAAGCCGGTAACATCTACGTTAACCGCAACATCGTTGGTGCTGTTGTCGGCGTACAACCTTTCGGCGGTCACGGCTTGTCCGGTACCGGTCCAAAAGCAGGCGGTTCATTCTATCTGCAACGCCTGGTTCGCACTCCTGAATGGGTTGCCCCAACCCTCAGCCGAATCGGCCAAGCAGACGAAGACGCACTCAAACGTTTGGAAACTCTGGTTCACAAACTGCCGTTTAACGCAGAAGAGAAAAAAGCTGCAGCCGCAGCTTTGGGTCACGCACGAGTTCGCACTCTGCGCAAAGCCGAAACCGTATTGGTCGGCCCGACCGGCGAACGCAACTCATTGAGCTGGCGCTCTCCAAAACGTGTTTGGGCACATGGCGGCAATCTGCTGCAAGCCTTCTCTGCCCTGACCGAGCTGGCAGCCGCAGGCATCCAAACCGTTGTTGAGCCTAACAGCCCGTTGGCTTCCTACTCAGCCGATTTGGACGGTTTGTTGCAAGTCAACAGCAAACCTGAAAACGCAGGCATCAGCCACGTTGCCGCTATCGAGCCTTTGAGCAGCGAGCGCAAACAAGAGTTGGCCGGCCGCGACGGTGCGCTCATCCGCATCCTGCCTTCCGAACAAGGTCTGGACATCCTGCAAGTATTTGAAGAAATCTCTTGCAGTATCAATACTACCGCTGCCGGTGGTAATGCCAGCCTGATGGCAGTTGCCGACTAATCGTAGCCAAACCAAAGGCCGTCTGAAATTCAGACGGCCTTTTTTTATCTGTTTTTATTTACATTTTTGCTGGATATTCGCACAAATCATTAATCAAACATTTGCTGCATTGCGGTTTCAAAGCCTTACATGTATAGCGGCCGTGCAAAATCAACCAATGATGGGCATCCATCAAAAATTCTTTGGGAATAAAGCGCATCAGCTTGTCTTCAACTTCGCGCACATCCTTGCCAGGCGCGATTTTGGTGCGGTTGGCCACACGGAAAATATGGGTATCGACCGCCATAACAGGTTGCCCGAATGCAGTATTCAACACCACATTGGCTGTTTTACGGCCAACACCAGGCAAAGATTCCAAAGCCTCTCGGTCGGCAGGCACTTCGCCATTGTATTTTTCCAGCAAAATACGGCAAGTCTGCATGATGTGCTTGGATTTGGTTTTGTAAAGACCTATGGTTTTGGTGTATTCCATCACGCCGTCCAGCCCCAAATCCAACATGGCTTGCGGCGTATTGGCAACGGGAAAGAGCTTGGCAGTCGCTTTGTTCACACCGACATCAGTCGCCTGCGCAGACAATAAAACGGCGATAAGCAGCTCAAACGGCGAGCTGAAATTCAACTCGGTAGTCGGATGAGGATTGGCAGCGCGGAAACGCTCGAAAATTTCTTGGCGGATTTGTTTGTTCATTGTTTGGATTATTTTTTTATTGGCGCAGCAATTATAGTGAAATCATGTTGATACGGCTACTTCAAGTAAAACAAAGCCGTCTGAAATTGTTTTCAGACGGCCTGATTATCAAACAGCCTACTGTTTATTTTTTACTCAAAGTCAGCCCTGTCCAGCCAAACACCAGCGTCAGAGCCAAACTCAAGTAGCAGAAGAAGGCATAAGGCAGGTATTCCCAAACAGGCACGCCCAAGGCATGGCTGATGAATACGCCGCAGACGCTCCAAGGCACCAACGGGTTGATGACCGTACCCGCATCTTCTAGCGTACGGGCAAGGTTGCGCGAATGCAGGCCGAGTTTGTCATAAACCGGCTTAAAGGTTTCGCCGGAAAGCAGAATACTCAAATATTGTTCGCCAATCAGGAAGTTGACGCCGACCGATGTCATGGCCACGCTGAAAGTAGCGCGTCCGGCATTGGTCAGGAACGCACGAATGGCCTCCAGCAAAGACGGAATCACACCAATGCTGAACAACAGGCCGCCCAAGCTCATGCCGAGTATCACGATGGTTTGCGTAAAGAACATGCTTTCCAAGCCGCCGCGCGAAATCAAGCGGGCAATGTCTTTGAATGCTTCGCCTTCGAGTTTGTATCCGCTGTAAAACCACGCGCCCAGCTGTTTCAAATCAGGCGTACTGTGGAAATAAGTCACAATCAGTGCCACCACAACGGTAAACAGCATGGCCACAATGGCATTGACGCGCATCAGGGCGAGGATAACCAATAAAGCAAACGGAATCAATGAATAAGCATGCACCAAACCGGTTGCTTCCAATTGCGCGCGGAAAGCCTCGACGCTGTTCATGTCATGTGCGGCCACATTGGGCAAGAGCCACAACATCAACGCCGCACTGATCAACCACGCAGGCACAGTGGTGTACATCATGTTTTTGATGTGCTCGAACAAATCAATGCCGACAATCGAAGCGGAAATACCGGTCGTATCGGAAAGCGGCGACATTTTATCGCCGAAGAACGCACCCGACACAATCGCACCTGCCGTCATCGCCATATCGGCATGAAACGCAGCCGCCATCCCCATAAAGGCCACGCCGACAGTTGCACAAGTCGTCAAACTACTGCCGATGGAAATACCGATGACCGAGCAAAGCGCAAACGCCGAAAAATAAAAATAAGTCGGGGAAATCAATCCGAAACCGTAATACATCAGCGTCGGAATCGCACCGCTCATCATCAACGCGCTGACCATCAGGCCGATAAAGAAAAACAGATAAATCGCGCCCATGCCCTGCCCGACCGCGCCTATCATACCGTTTTGCATGTCTTGATATTTCAAGCCGCGCATCAAACCGTACAAAAGCAAGACCACGATCGCCGTCACAATCGACATATGCGGCAGCCATTCAAGCGAAATAATCGTATAACCCATTGCCGCCACCAAAGCCAAGGCCACCGCAATGGCCTCGAAACGCGGCATATTGAGTAAGGATTTGAAAGCAAACATTGTTCTTTGCCTTTTTAATAAGTATTTAACAGATTTTAGCATAACAGGCCGTCTGAAAAACCGGTTTCAGACGGCCTGCTGATTATTTTACGAAAACAACGCTCACAAATCCTTGCCATTTTCTTTAAAATAAACGAATTATTTAGAATAAAATATTTTTTAATCAGAATAAATGGTGTTTTTATTGCTTTTTAAAATATCCATCATGCAAAAATGCCACCACCTGCCCGGCAGTTTTGCGGTTGAACAGCATACCGCTATGGCTGACCGGCAAAACGACATGATCGCGCATATTCGGACAATGCGTTTCGCTGACCAAAACCGTACCATCATGTTCGCCGTGCAAACCTAAAACACGGCCTAGCCCATACGGTTTGTTACCGGCAATACTGCCCAGCTCAACACTTACGGGCAATTCAGGCATACTGCCGTCCAACGCCCCTTTGTAAGAGCCGCCCAATACCGGCTTTTGCAAACCCAAATTGAGCACGCGTTGCGCAGCCCGGCTGCCTTGGTGCGGCGTACCCATGGTAACGATACGGCCGCTGACTTTATCCGGATATGCCGCCGCAAAATTGCGTAAAACCAAGCCGCCCAAACTGTGGCCGACAAAGTGCAGCGTTTCATCAGCATGGTTCTCATCAATCCATCGCGCCAGGTCCTCAACATGTCGATTCATCGAGTGCAACACACTGCAATAATCGAACAGCGCAACTTCAAAACCTTCTTGTTCCAGCAAATACGCCAGCAGCCTCATGACCCACGAATGCATGTGCAAGCCATGCAGCAAAATGATTTTGGCCATTTTTTCCTCCTGTCATTTAAATCATTATGCCACAAAGTCAAAAGGCCGTCTGAAATCCCATAAGGTTTCAGACGGCCTGTTATCATGATGGATTATTCGTCAGCTTTGTAGCCTTTTATAGCAAAGAAGACGATGTATACGTAACAAATCGCTGATACAACGAAAGAAATCATCAAGCCGTAAGTATCCGCTGCCCAACCTTGTACCACAGGCACAACCGCACCGCCGACAATCGCAGTACACAACACGCCGGAAGCGCTGCTGGTAAATCGACCCAGACCTTTGGTTGCCAAAGAGAAAATGGTCGGGAACATGATGGAGTTGAAGAAACCGATGGCCAACAATACCCACATCGCAATATCCGCACTGGCTTTACCTGCCAACATAGAAACGCCCAACAAGGCAACAGCAGCAGTAGCGTTAAATGCCAAATAGCGGTTAGGCGCAATTTTCGCCATGATGGCAGAGCCTAAGAAACGGCCGACCATTGCACCACCCCAGTAGAACGACAAATATTTTGCGGCAGATGCGTGGTCCAAACCTTTCAGATAGCCCAACACGCTGACCAATAAAGAACCGATGGATACTTCCGCACCGACATAACAGAAAATACCGGCCGCACCAAAAACCAAATGACGGTATTGCCAAACACTGTGTTTGCCATCATGGTTATGTTCGCTCTCTTCTTCGGCAATTTTACGCGCATCAGGCAAACGAATCATTTTGACAAACACAGCCAAAATAATCAGCAAACCAGCCAACCCTAAATACGGAATTTGAACGGAAGAAATTTGCTCGGTTTTGCTGACAGTTTGTGTCGCATCAGCCAAAATCAGGAATGCGCCGATTTGCGGAGCAATGGTCGTACCCAAAGAGTTAAATGCCTGAACCAAAGTCAGTGTTGCAGATTCTTTACCTGGTTTAGACAACAGGGTTACATAAGGGTTACCCGCTACTTGCAACAGGGTTACACCTGAAGCCAAAATAAACAATGCACCCAAAAAAGTTGCATAAGAATGACTGCCGGCAGCAGGATAGAAGAGCAGACAGCCGATGGCAGTCAATATGAAGCCGCTAATCACGCCATTTTTATAGCCGATTTTGCCGACCAAATAGCCCATCGGAATCGACATAATCGCATAAGCGGTAAAGAAACAGAATTGAATCAGCATCGCCTGAACATAAGTCAGGTCGAAAATATCTTTCAAATGCGGAATCAAAATATCGTTCATGCAGGTAATGAAACCCATCATGAAAAAGAGTGTGGTTAGGACAACCAGCGCAGGAGTATGATTTTGTTGTGAATGCGCAGACATGATTTGCCTTTCGTTTTGTTAAGATTTGCTGGAAAAATGAGCTTAAATCAGTTCATTAAACTTAACACCCATTAACAGCCGCCCGTATCATACTGATAATCCGTCACTTTGAAAACTATTTTCTAGCAGCCGACTACATTATCCTTCAACCGTTTAATTTTAAAAAATTCAATAATATGTGACTTATCTCTTAATATATTAAAAAATAAAGGCATAATCCTCTTATTAAACCTGTTATTTCTTTTTTACAATACTCCTTGATATAACTCAAAATATGCCTCTTCTTTACGCTTACCTTGGCCTGATTGCCTCTGCCTTTACTTCTGCCACACTACTTCCGGGTACATCCGAGGCGGCATACGCCGCATTTGTGTACCAATATCCGCAACATGCCCTCGGCGCATGTTTGTGTGCCGGTTTGGCGAATGGCTTGGGCAGTATGGTTTCTTATTACATGGGCAGAATGTTTCCGGCCAAGAAAAGGCCGTCTGAAAAAGTATTGGCGCGTATACAAAGATGGGGAATTTGGCCGCTGTTGTTTGCATGGTTGCCGATTATCGGCGATACCCTTCCCCTTGCCGCAGGCTGGCTCAGGCTCAATGCTTTGCATTGCGCCATCATTCTGATTACAGGCAAACTGCTGCGCTATGCCATGATTTATTGGGGAATGAACACAGTTGCCGGATAAGCTTCGACAACCAAAAATAAAGGCCGTCTGAATAATTCAGACGGCCTTTTGCCTTTAATTCGACAATTACAAGACTTTCACAATGCTCTCGCACAAATAATCGATGTTGTCATCAGTAATGCCGGCAACATTAATGCGGCCGGAACGGACGGCATAAATGGCAAACTCATTTTTCAAACGGTCGACTTGTTCGGGAGTCAGACCGCTGAAAGAGAACATACCGTTTTGTTCGATAATGAAATCAAAATCTTGGGTTGCACCTTTGGCTTTGAGCAACTCGACAAATTTTTGGCGCATGGCTTTGATGCGGCCACGCATTTCATCGAGTTCGGCAATCCATTGTGCTTTCAAATCATCATTTTTCAACACCAGCGCAATGGTGTTCGCACCGTGTGAAGCCGGGTTGGAATACAAGGTGCGGATGATGGTTTTGACTTGGCTGTGGGCGCGGGCTGCTGTTTCTTCATCTTCGGCCACCAAAGTGAACGCACCGACGCGCTCGTTGTACATACCGAAGTTTTTGGAATAAGAGCTGGCAATCAGCAATTCTGTATTGTGTTTCAAGAACACGCGCAAGCCGTAGGCATCTTCTTCCAAGCCATTGCCGAAGCCTTGGTAGGCAAAGTCAAACAGTGGCAACCAGCCTTTTTCGGCAGAAAGTTTTGCCAAAGTTTCCCATTGTTCGGGCGTAGGGTCGATGCCGGTAGGGTTGTGGCAGCAGCCGTGCAGCAGGACGATGTCGCCTTTTTGCGCTTGGCTCAAGTCTTCAATCATGCCGTCCCAATCCAAACCGTGTTTGGCGGCATCATAGTAACGATAAGGTTTATCTTGGATACCGACCGCTTTGGCGATGGCATTGTGGTTTGGCCAAGTCGGATTGGAAATCCAGATGGTTTGCGCGTTCAACTGGCGTTTGACAAATTCGGCCGCAATGCGCAATGCACCTGTACCACCAAGGCTTTGCGCTGTTTTGGCGCGACGGCTGGCAATGATTTCGTGGTCTTTACCAAACAACAGGATTTGGGTTTGCTCGTTGTAATCGGCAACGCCGTCGATGGTCAGGTAATTTTTAGTTGTCTCGCTTTCCAACAGGCGTTTTTCAGCCTCTTTGACGGCTTTGACAATAGGCGTCGCGCCGGATGCGTCTTTGTACACGCCGATGCCGAGATTGACTTTTTCGGGACGGGTTTCGGCTTTAAACGCTTCACCCAAACCTAAAATCGGATCAGCAGGAGCTGCTTCGATATGCTTGAAGAACATGATTTTTCTCTTTACAAGTAGTAAAACGGTTAAAAAAATACAAACTTAGTACGATTTTACGCCGTTTCAGGCCGTCTGAAAACGGATTATTACAGGGTTTTAACGCAAGATTGCCAACAAATCCAAAGGCGTGGAAATACGGAAATCGGCAAGCCAGTTTTCGGTTTGGTCTTCGGCAGAAATATAGCCCCAATCGGCAAGCACAGTCGTCATGCCTGCATTTTTGCCTGCCTGCATATCGCGCTCTGCATCGCCGACATAAAAACATCGCTGCGCCTCAACGCCAATCTGTTCGCACGCATAAAACATAGGCTTTACGCTGGGCTTGGGTTCATCGCAAGTATCTCCGCTGACAATCACGGTGGGAGGCACGGTAAACCCGAGCTTAGGCACGAGGACATCGGTAAAGCGCATAGGCTTGTTGGTGATAATGCCCCATTGGATACAGCGTTGAACTAAGGCTTCTAGCATTTCGTTTACGCCGTCGAACAAGATGGTTTGATCGGCATAACAGCGGCTGTATTCGTCCAAAAACTCTTTGCGCCATTGTATATAGTCCGGATGGTCGGGCGTAATGCCTGCACCAAGTTTGAGCAAACCGCTTGCACCGTGGCTGGCCTGCGGACGGATTTCATCCATGCTTTTTTCTGGCAAACCGTGTCGGCGCAATACCGTGTTGAGCGCGCCACCCAAATCAAGTGCGGTATCGGCAAGCGTGCCGTCAAGGTCGAATAATACGGCTTGGGTCATAAGTGTTCCTTTGATGATTTTAGAAAGCCGTCTGAACAATCCAACAAGTTTCAGACGGCCTGAATATGGTTAATGGTGGTAGTAAAGATTTAAACATCTAAACCGCATTGCTTTAATTTTTTACGCGCAATGCTTTTCTGTTCTTCTGTAAACAACGGCGACCATCGTTCTTGGAGAATTAAATACTCCATGCTGATTTTTAATCCTTTTTCTTGGCCGTACAAGTATAGATCATGCAATCCTTGACTAATATTTGGCGAAGCCAGTAATTTATCGGCTGCAGCCTTACCACCCATCTCATCTACCATTTGCTTAAACCGCGTAGCCCTATAAGGCGTTGGTAATTTCTTTGCCAAATCATAAATTTCTAACATAGCATGATGAAAATCTGCCTCTAATTGTTTCTTATCCATTTTTTTCCTCATTATTCATTATGGTGTTCGTGCATTTCCTGCGAACACAAAACTTCATCTTTATGCGGATGCTGTTCGCTTTCAATCTGAATCGTACAATGCCCGATGTTGTGATGTGCCAATTCATGTTCGATGCAGTAGGCGATTTGTTCGGACTCTGCAACTGTCATGCTGCCATCTACAACAATATGGCAGGACAAAACGTGGATATTGCTGGTAATCGTCCAAACATGCAAGTCGTGAACGGATTTTACGCCTTCCGTATTGCGGATAACGCTGAGCAACTCATCGGTATGGATGTTTTTCGGCGCGCCTTCCATCAAAATGTGCAAAGTCTGTTTAAACAGCTTCCAGCCGCTACTCCCTACCAAAGCCGCCACCAATATGCTGGCAACCGTATCTGCCCATTGCCAACCATACGCCATCATCAGTACCGCTGCGACAATCGCCCCTATCGAGCCGAATAAATCGCTAATTACGTGCAGATACGCGCCGCGCATATTGACGTTTTCTTCGGTATCGCCATTTTTCAACATATAAACAGCGACGCCGATGTTGACCAGCAAACCGATGATACTGACCACCAACATGCCGCCCGTCAAAATTTCCGGCGGATAAAACAATCGTTTGACTGCTTCATAAAAAATCATCGCCGCAATCAACACCAGCGACAATCCGTTAAACATCGCCGTCAAAATTTCAAAACGCTTGTAACCGAATGTCTTTTGCAGCGTGGTCTGTTTCTCACCAAGTTTGAACGCCCACAATGCCACGCCCAACGAAAACGCATCACTGAACATATGCCCCGCATCGGAAAGCAGGGCCAAAGAGTTGGTCAGCCAACCGCCGACCGCTTCAACCAGCATAAATCCGGCAATGACGAAAAATGAAATGCGCAATACCTGCTTATTGGCGGTATGCGTGTGCGCGTGCGAATGATCGTAATGATGTGCCATGATGATTTTACCGTTTCAGACGGCCTTTTTATCCTGTTTCAAACTTTTCTCAAAATCTTCCAACATATCCAGCTCAAAACGGCTGAATCCTGCACGTTCCCGTGCTTCGATATTGACGTAGCCGCGGAAGATAAACATATCGTAACGCGCAATCAGGCTGCGGAACAGGGCAACCGGTTCCAAACCGCGCTCACGGCAAAGATGCTGATACCAATGATTGCCGATGGCGACATGCCCCACTTCATCGCGATAAATAATATCCAACACATCGCAGGTTTCCATATCGCCACGCTGCGCCACTTTTGCACGAATACCCGGCGTGACATCCAAACCGCGCGCTTCCAACACCCGCGGCACCAAAGCCATGCGCAACAAGGGATCGTAAGCGGTTTTATACGCCATGTCCAACAAATGCCCGTGCGCTTCAAAATCGCCGTAATCGTAGCCCAAGCTGTTCAGACGGCCACGCATCAAGCCGAAGTGAAACACTTCTTCTTTCGCCACCCTTACCCAATCGCGTACAAACTGAAACGGCATATTGCGAAAACGATACGCCGCATCCAAAGCCAGATTAATCGCATTAAATTCAATGTGCGCAATCGCATGCAACATCGCCGCATAGCCTTCGACCGTATTCATCTTGCGCGGCGTGACTTCCGAAGGTGCAACCAAACGCGGACGCAACGGATGTCCGGCAAAACGGCAATCCACAGGTTTTGACTTTTCAACCGTCAAACCTTCCGCCTCGCCCAACTGCGCAAACAAGGCCTGCGTCAACCTTCCCTTTTCATCTGGATTGTCCGACAGCAAAGCCTGTTCCAATAAAGGATAAGGATTCAGATACATACAAAACCATTGTTTTCAAAAGATAAATATTATAACCGTTTTAAAAAGCAAACAGAAAGACTATAATTTCACGCTTTCCGTAAAATGACATTAAATACCACACCAAACCCTTGTGTGCTTCATTAAAAAAACGTCAAAACCAAATGCAGGCCGTCTGAAGAAATGAAATTATTTCAGTCACTTGATTGGATTTTTCATATTTACACAAATTAAACCCTCCATTCAGCCCCTTGCCTGTTACACCATAACGTCTATACTGAACCCATCTCTCCGAACAAGGAACCAAAACATGAAAACTACCCGACTGTTCACCCTGACCGCTGCCGCGCTGCTTTCTTCAGCCATCGGCTTTGCACAAGCCGGCGCAGTGGATGCCCTGAAAAAATTCAATAATGATGCTGACGGTATCAGCGGCAACTTCAGCCAAACCGTTCACAGCAAAAAGAAAACCCAAACCACACACGGCACATTCAAAATCCTGCGCCCGGGCTTGTTCAAATGGGAATACACCAAACCCTACAAACAAACCATCGTCGGCGACGGCAAAACCATTTGGCTCTATGACGTAGATTTGGCGCAAGTAACCAAGTCCTCACAAGACCAAACCATCGGTGACAGCCCTGCCGCCATCCTTTCCAACAAAACGGCATTGGACAGCAGCTACACGCTGAAAGAAGACGGTTCTGCTAACGGTATCGACTATGTTTTGGCTACGCCTAAGAAAAACAACGCCGGCTACCAATACATCCGCATCGGCTTCAAAGGCGACAACCTCGCCGCCATGCAGCTGAAAGACAGCTTCGGCAACCAAACCAGCATCAGCTTCAGCGGTTTGAACACCAAGCCTAACCTTTCCAGCGGTATGTTCAAATTTACCCCTCCTAAAGGCGTTGATGTCTTGAGCAACTAAGCTTTCAGCTGAAACACAAAGGCCGTCTGAACGACAGACGGCCTTTTATTTAGTTCAATTCAACATCAAACATACTGTTACTTTTGACCTTGAATGGCAGTGGCAATTTTTTCTGCGCCTTTTTTCGCCCAGTCTGCCTGCTTGGCTTCCACCATCACGCGTACGACAGGCTCGGTACCGGATGCGCGCAAGACCACGCGGCCTTTGCCTTCGAGTTCTTTTTCCACTTCAGCCAAAGCCTCTTTGGAAGCGTCCTGCCAGTTTTGGCCTTTTTTGATGTGGACGTTGATCATGGTTTGCGGATACGGCTGCCAATCGGCGCAAACGGTGGCAAGGTCTTGATTCAAGGTTTGCAGTGCGGCCAAAACTTGCAGCGCGGAAATGATGCCGTCACCGGTATTGTGTTTGTCCATGCACAAAATATGGCCGCTGGCTTCGCCGCCAATCAACCAACCGCGTTGATGGAGCTGTTCCAACACATAGCGGTCGCCCACTTTGGCGCGGCAGAAATCAACACCCTGCTCTTTCAAAGCAACTTCCATCGCCATATTGGTCATCACCGTACCCACTACGCCGCCGATTTCCACGCCTTCGTGCGCACGTGCTTTGGCAATCACATAAATCAAGCTGTCGCCGTCATACACTTTGCCATTGCGGTCAACCATCATCAAACGGTCACCATCGCCATCCAATGCAATACCGTAATCGGCTTCATTTTGCAATACAGCCGCTTGCAAAGCTTTCGGATGGGTCGCACCACATTTCTCATTGATGTTGTAGCCGTTTGGCTCATCACCGATACTGACCACTTGCGCACCCAATTCGTGGAATACTTTAGGCGCAACTGCATAGCCTGCACCATTGGCGGTATCGACCACCAATTTCAGACCGCGCAAGTCCAAATGACTTGGGAAAGTGGATTTACAGAACTCGATATAGCGGTCATCCGCACCATTAATCCGGCGTGCGCGGCCAAGACGGCTGGACGGCTGGGTTTTCATTTCTTCATCGATTTTGGCTTCGATTTCCAACTCGATTTCATCGCTCAACTTCACACCGCCTTCGGCAAAGAATTTAATGCCGTTATCGGAATAAACGTTATGGGAAGCAGAAATCATCACACCGGCAGACAAACGCAAAGCACGGGTCAGATATGCTACGCCCGGGGTTGGCAGAGGGCCGGTTTGAATAACATTGACACCGGCGGCGGTAAAACCGGCAATCAGCGCAGCTTCCAGCATATAGCCTGAAATACGCGTGTCTTTACCGATTAATACGGTCGGTTTGATTTCGCCTTCGTGCTGCACCAAAACCTGGCCTGCCGCATAGCCTAATTTCAAGACAAAATCAGGATTGATAGGAAACTGACCGACTTCGCCGCGCACACCGTCAGTACCGAAATATTTTTTTGCCATGAGATAACTCCGTGATTGTTTTGTCGTATGTGAATATTGTTGAACTTCTTTAAAAGAATCTTGATTGTATTCGAAGGCCGTCTGAATCTTTCAGACGACCCTTGATCATGAGAATAATTTACTACTTCAGTATTATAGCAAGATCCGGATTTCCTGCACGAAAAAAGCGCATCCTTTTGCAGAATGCGCCTTCTATTCGAGATTCAAAATCAAATCTTAGAATTTAGCACCAGACTGATTAGCCATGTAATCAACTGCAGCTTTCACTTCATCATCGCTCAGGCTGCCGTTACCACCTTTGGCAGGCATTGCGTTAAAGCCTTCGATTGCATGTTTGTGCAGAGTGTCTTTACCTTGTTTGATACGAGGAGCCCAGTCTTCTTTTTTACCTACATGAGGAACACCTGGAACTGCACCGCCGTGACATGCTTGGCAGTTGGCTTCGTAAACTTTTTTGCCGTCTGCACCGCCGGCTGCTGGAGCTGCCGCACCTTTGTCATCTGCTTTGGCCGCATCTGCTTTAGGGGCTTCTGCAGGAGCTGCACCTTCAGCCGCCGGAGCTGAAGCGGCTTCACCGGAAGCGGCTGCATCGGCAGGAGCTGCGGCATCAGGATCAGGGAAAGTACCGCCGGCTTTGTTGGCCATGTAAGTAATGGCGCGTTTCAATTCTTGATCGGTCAAATCAGCCGCACCGCCTTTGGCAGGCATTGCGTTGAAACCATTCAGAGCGTGTTGGAACAAGGTATCGAAACCTTGTGCAATGCGAGGCGCCCAATCGCCTTTGTTTTCAAATTTAGGCGCGTTAGGAACGATGCTGTCTGCCGCGTGACATTGAATACAGATTTTGTTGAAAATCTGATCGCCTTGACGCTCGCCGACTGGAATACCATCGCCCAATTTCAGTTGGCCGACTGGCTGGATACGGGTTTGAGTCGCAGCTTCGGTTGTTTCGGCAACATCGCCGAATGAACCGCTTCCCGCCAGTTTGATCAGGAAGTAAATCACTGCAATAACAATAACGATACCGCTCACAAGGGTGAACAATGCAGAGCCTTGGGCTTTGTGGTCGCGGAGTTGTTTCATTTGGTAGGCCTCGCCGTTAGGTTAGGTTGTGCTGTAAGTTATAGTTTATGTGTTAAACGCAGTTAACAATATTTTGCTGGATTATACTGAATTCGCAAAGGCTTTCCAATCCATCTTGAGAAAAAGATACGCAAAAATCCTCAAAAGGCCATCTAAATTCTGCTAAGCCTTTGTAGTTAATTGATTATTCCAGCTATGCAAAAAAGTGACCGCCAATGCCACTTTCAGACACTTTCAAGATAAACTTTGCCAATAAAGCCAATATGCGTTAACCTTACGGCTTTCGCACCCATAGCTCAGTTGGAAGAGTGTCAGTTTCCGAAGCTGGAGGTCACAGGTTCGATCCCTGTTGGGTGCGCCAATTATAAATAGGCCGTCTGAAAGATGAAAATTTTTCAGACGGCCTTTTGATTTACTTCAAATAAAACTACATTCAATTTCAGATTGAACGGCTATTGCAACACTTTGGCAAATGCTTCGGCCACATAATCGATATTCGATGCATTCAATCCTGCCACACACATCCTGCCCGAATCCAGCAGGTAAACGGCAAACTCGTCGCGCAGGCGGTGTACCTGCTCTACGGTTAGGCCTGTATAGCTGAACATACCGCGCTGTTTGATGAAATAGCTGAAATCGAGATTGGGAATTTTGGCCGTCAAAACATCATAAAGCTTCTGACGCATGGCACGGATGCGGTCGCGCATGGCATAAACCTCGTATTCCCACAAAGCGCGCAGCTCCTTGTTGTTCATCACATCAGAAGCGATGTATGCGCCATGCGCGGCAGGACTGGAATAAATGCGGCGGACGGTAAATTTCAACTGTCCGAACACCAGCTCTGCTTCTTCCTTATTGGGACACACTACGCTCAAACCACCGACGCGCTCGCCGTACAGCGACAAGTTTTTCGAGAAAGAGTTGCTGACAAACAAAGGCAGGCCCATTTCGACGGCTTTACGTATTGCATAGGCATCGTTGTCCAAATCCTCGCCGAAACCTTGATAGGCAATATCCATAAATGGAATCAGCTTGTGCGTTTTGATGATATCCAACACCTCATCCCATTGTGCTTGCGACATATCTACGCCGGTCGGGTTTTGACAGCATGGATGCAAAATCAAGACGCTGTTTTCCGGCAATGTTTTGAAAAACGCAGTCATTTCTTCAAATTTCACGCCGACGGTTTCAGGGTTGTAATAAGGATACGTCCCCACTTCAAAACCTGCGCCTTCAAAAATGCCTTTATGGTTGTCCCAAGTCGGATCGCTGACATAGGCTTTTGCATCGGGGAACCAACGGTGCAAAAAGTCGGCACCGACTTTCAACGCCCCCGATCCGCCTAAAGTCTGTACGGTCGCAATGCGCCCTTCTGCCAATGCCGGATTATCCTTGCCAAACAACAAACGCTGAACGGCACTCCGATAAGTATCCAAACCTTCCATCGGCAGATAAGGAGAGGGGCGCGGTACGGCCGCACGCTCTGCTTCTGCCCGGCGGACAGATTCCAAAACCGGCATTTTGCCTTCGTCATCAAAATAAATGCCTATGCTCAAATTGACTTTTTCAGGACGCTCGTCGCGTTTGAAGGTTTCAACCAAACTCAAAATCGGATCGCCCGGATAATACTCGACATGACGGTACATGGTGCTTCCTTTGTTTTCAGACATAATTGATGAAGATTGTGTCACTAAAAGGCCTTATTTGCAAAATCAGGCCGTCTGAAAAATTCAGACGGCCTGATTATTTTTAAACGCTACCAATCTACCCGTTTTAAATCATTTTGTGCCAATACATCCGCATGCTCGCTGCGGCTTTGATATTCCCTGTCCTGCAAAATGCGGCGGGCGACATAATTCAAATGCAGTTTGGCCGCATCCGCCGCCTCGGCCGGTTTGGCCTGGGCAACGGCTTCAAAAATAGCGCGGTGCTGGGCAATCAGCGTCGGGCGCGGGTCTTCGGTTTGATGTATATAGATAATGCCACTGCGTGTTTGCTTATAAAGCATTTTGAGCAGGCTGCTGGAAAGGTGGCTGAACAGGATATTGTGTGCGGCATCGGCAATGGTTTGATGGAAACTGACGTCTGCCTCAGCTTGATGCTCCAAATTTCCGCTTTCACAGGCCGTTTCAAACTTCTGCCGCCAGAAATCAATGCGTTTCAAATCGGCGTCAGTCCGTCTTTCGGCGGCCAGCGCCGCCATACATCCCTCAACGTGGCAGCTGAAATCGAAAACGTCTGTTTCCCAATTGGTATGTTTGCCGAGCAACTCCTGCCAGCTTTGCAAAAAATCCTGCTGCGGCTTGACGGAAACATAATAGCCATCGCCCTGCCGCGCTTCCAAAACCTGCTTGGCAATTAAAATATTCAACGCCACCCTGACCGACGGACGCGACACGCCGAATTCTTCCGCAAGCGTACGTTCGGGAGGCAATTTACTGCCTTCTTCATAAATGCCGGTAGCGATACGTTCTTCCAAAACGGCTAAAACCTGATCGCTGATTTTTTGCGGACGAACCAATTTCGTCATGTTGTATTCCTGATGATTGAAGGACAGTTGTATTCGGACGGCCATAAATTGGATTGACCAATTGGCCGCCCATTCTAATCAATCCCCTATTTTTTCGTCAAGAAATGCCATTCTCCCCATTGCAAGCAGTTTAATTCAAACACATTCATTTTTATTGAGTAACCTCACCAATGCCTTCAAATCAACATTTTGGTATGACCAATCTTAATAAACAACCTATGCGCCAAAAATCTGAAAATATTGATTTAGATTAAAATCCCACTGCTTCTATTTTACTAGACTTTATGTATAATACTTCGGTATTAGTTAACATAATCCCTAATAATAGAGAGAAACGATATGAAATACCCACCATTACTTATCTTACCCATTGCCTTAGCCGTATCCCAAGCATGGGCAGATACCGATCCTACACCTGAAGAAACGGTTACCCTTTCCCCTGTCACCGTCACCGGCACACAACAAGAAAAAGCCAATCGCGTTACTTTCAACCCCAAAGCTGCTTTGCAACCCCTCCCTGCCGGAGACGGGGCAGACCTTTTACAATCCGTACCCAACATGAGCATCATCCGCAAAGGCGGCAGCTCGGGCGATCCGCTGTTCCGTGGCTTGGGTGGCTCGCGCCTCTCCGTCAATGCCGACGACCAGTTTATTTATGGCGGTTGCGGTATGCGCATGGACCCGCCAACTGCCTATATCCACCCAAATTCATTTGACAAAGTCGTGGTTACCAAAGGCCCGCAAACCGTTACCCAAGGTATGGGCTTGGTCAGCGGCTCGGTGCAATTTATCCGTAAAGATCCTGATTTCACTGAAAAACCTTACAACATCAACGCCACCCTGACGGCGGGCAGCAATGACCGCCTTGACGGCTCGCTGGAAGCCGAGTTTGGCGGAAAATACGGCTACGTCCGTACCAATATCTCCCATAACGAAGCCGACGACTACAAAGACGGCAACGGCAACCGCATTCACTCCAACTTCAAACGCGACAGCCAAATGTTGCAACTGGGTGTTACCCCGACAGAAAACACCATCATTGCCGGTACATACGAGCGCAGCAGGGCCAAGGTTGCCTACGCTGACCGCATGATGGACGGCAGCAAATTCGACCGTGATGCGTGGAACATCCGCTTTACCCAACGCAACCTCACTCCATGGTTCAGCGAGTTGGAACTGCGCTACGGTAAAAGCGAAATCGACCACGTGATGGACACATACAGCCTGCGTACCATCTACGACCGTGCCGGCAAGCAGATTAAAAATGCCAACAACCCTAAACGCAATACCGATACAGGCCGTCTGAAAGCCACTTTCGACTGGGACAAGCTCAACCTGCAAACCGGTTTGGACTATCTGGACGACGTCCACGTCGCACGCATGGAGCGTGGCGGCGACGGCTACAGCCACAAGCCTTACATGCCCAACCAAAGTTTCAAACAATGGGGTATTTTCACCGAAGCCTCTTGGCAGCAAACCGACAATCAACGCTGGGTAGCAGGTTTGCGCCATGACCAAGTCAAAGCACATTACGATACCGCGCGCGTGACCGACCCCGTTTTGAAACATCAAAAATTCAATTTGAACTCAGGCTTCCTGCGCTGGGAAAGAAATACGGACAACGGCCTGAAATACTATGCCGGCTTCGGTATTGCCGAACGCGCACCTGACTACTGGGAACGCCTGCAGTCTGAAAACAAAGCCATCCGCGCAGAGCAAAACCGCCAAATTGATGCAGGTGTAATCTGGAAACGTCCTAATCTCCACGCTTCCGTATCCGTATTCGGTAGCGACATCAAAGACTTCATCATGATGGAGCGCCAAGGCAAGAATTTCGGCGTGCGCAACATCAACGCTTCACGCTTTGGCGGCGAAGCCGAAGTCAAATGGACATTTGCGCCTAACTGGGAAGTCGGCACCAGCCTCGCCTACACCCACGGCAAAAACCGTACCGACGGCAAACCTTTGGCACAAACGCCGCCGCTCGAGTGGAACAACACCCTCGCCTTTGACAACGGCAAATTCAGCGCGGGCGCATTATGGCGCGTCGTGGCCAAACAAAACCGTTACAGCAAAGGCCAAGGCAATATCGTCGGCCAAGACATCGGCGCTTCTTCGGGATTTGGCGTACTCTCGCTCAACGCCGGTTGGAAATTCAGCAAATACGCCACATTGCAAGGCGGCGTGGACAACGTATTCAACAAAACCTATGCTGAATTCGTCAGCCGTGGTGGCGACCCGTCTGCCGGTACTCAAACCATGCGTGTGAACGAACCCGGCCGCACCGCATGGCTGAGACTGCAAGCGAAGTTCTAATCAGCCTCGCGCGTATATAAAAAGGCCGTCTGAAAAATTTTCAGACGGCCTTGATACTTTTTAATGATATTTTTAAACAAACAGTCCGGCGAAGCAATGCAACGCCGGAACGTTTGCTCACTATCGGATTAAATCAAACCTAAAGAGTTGATGAACACGACAATAATCGCAATCGGCGCAAGATAGCGCAACACGCCCAGCCACACACAAAGCAGGTTTTTCGGAATGGTACTGCCCATGCCTGCATCGCGCAGGACAGACTGTTTGTCCTGAATCCATGCTGTAAACACGGCAACGCTCAACGCGCCAATCGGCATAATGACGGCAGAAATGACAAAATCCCACAAGTCAAAAATGGTTTTGCCGAAAATTTTAAACTCGCTCCATACGCCGAAAGACAGCGCCGAAGGAATACCGACTATGAAAATCGCAATGCCTGTTACCCAAGCATGGCTGCTGCGTTTTTTCTCGTCTTGGCGGATGGTTGCCGCGATGACGGTTTCCAACATGGAAAACGCGGAAGTCAGTGTCGCAAAGACAACCAACAGCATAAACACGGCAAACAAATATGTACCCATCGGCATTTTCATGAAGACCGCAGGCAACACAACAAAAATCAAACCAGGGCCTTGACCGGGTTCAAAGCCGAAGGCAAATACCGCAGGAAAAATCACCAAACCGGCCAGCAGGGAAACAAACAGGTTCATCCACATAATCATATGGCCGGAACGGAACATATCCTGATCCTTACCCAAATACGAAGCATAGGTAATCATCGCGGACACGCCGATACTCAACGCAAAAAATGCCTGCCCCAAAGCAGTCAGCATCGTGCCGGGCTTCAAATACGACCAATCCGGTTTCAACAAAAATGCCACGCCGTCCATTGCGCCGGGCAAAGTCAGCGAACGGATAGCCAGTGCGATAAAGAGGATAAACAAACCCGGCATCAATACGCGGTTTGCCTTTTCAATGCCGTCTGAAATGCCGCCTTTGACCACCCAAATGGTAATCAGCATGAACAAACCTTGGTAAAACAGCGAGCCAAACGGTGAAGAAATCGTATTTTCAAACAGGGTCTTAAAGTCTGCGCCGACGTGAATTTCGCCGGTAAAGCTGTGCACGACGTAGTTCAATACCCAGCCGCCGACCACGCTGTAAAACGACAGCAAGATAAAACAAGCGGCCACGCCCATGCGGCCAACCCACGGCCACTGCGAACCGGGGCGCAATACTTTGAAGGAGTCGATGGCATTTTTACCACCCGTGCGGCCGATGTAAAACTCGGCCAGCTGAACCGGCAAAGCCACCAAAATCGTAAAAATCAAAAACAAAAGAAAAAATACAGCGCCACCGTTTGTACCGGCCGTATAAGGGAATTTCCAAATTGCACCCAAACCGATGGCCGAGCCTGCCGCAGCAAGCACAAAGCCGATTTTGGATGACCAAGACGAATGGTTGCTCATGATGTAATATTAAGAAACGTGAAGATGCCGAATTGTAACAGGGTGAAGTCAAGCCGTGAGTGGCTGACGGACAGCCGATAAGCAATTCGCACGGATGGTGCGTACTTACCAAGCAAATTAGCATGAATTTTTGATAATTAAACTTTTAATAGCACAAATTTTATTTTTATATTTTAAATTTGACGGTTTATTTTAAAAATAAGCATATAAAAGGCCGTCTGAAACCTTGTTTTTAAGGTTTCAGACGGCCTTTATCCTTAAGCCGCTTTATTTTTTCATGGCATCGGTCAAAACTTTGACATTGTAGCGGTACATACCGATGTAGCTGTTAGCCGGTGCGCCACCCAATGCATCTGAATACAAACGTCCGCTGACATTGACGCCGGTTTCTTTGGCAATACGGTCAATCATACGCGTGTCTTTGATGTTTTCAGTAAAGACGGCCTTAATGCCCTCGCGTTTGATTTGGCGGATGATGGAAGCCACTTGTTTGGCAGACGGCTCGGCCTCACTGCTCACGCCTTGTGGGGCGATAAATTCAATATTGTAGCGTTTACCCATGTAAGAGAACGCATCGTGTCCGGTCAAGACTTTACGCTTGGCGGCAGGCACGGCATTAAAGGCAGCCTGCGCATCGCTGTGCAATTTTTTCAGCTGCATTTGATAGTTGCCCAAACGTTGCTGATAGTAGGTTTTGCCTTCAGGGTCGGCTTGAATCAAAGCATTGGCAACGTTTTGCGCATAAGTGCCCATCAGGACGGGGTCGGTCCAAACGTGCGGGTCAAACTCGCCGTGATCGTGATGATGGCCTTCGTGATCGTGGTCATGATGATGGCCGCCCTCTTCTGCTTTCAAAGCCTGAATGCCTTTGGTCGCTTCGGCAAAAGGAACTTTGCTCTGTTTGACTGCGCGCTGTACGTCAGCAGCTTCCAAGCCCAAGCCGTTGAGCAATACCAATTTGGCACTGCGGATTTTTTTGATGTCGCCACTGGTCATGTGGTAGGCATGGCTGTCTTGGTTTGCGCCCACCAAGCTTTGTACGGCCACACGGTCGCCACCAATCTGTTTGGCCACATCGCCCAAAATGCTGAAGCTGGTCACAACAGGCAAAGGAGCGGCATAAGCGGCACCGGTCAATAATGCGGCAACAATGCCGAGTTTCCAATGTTTCATATTCTCTCCAGTGATATAACGTAACATTAACATCATCATAAGACAGACCGCCTGATTATTCAAGCGGCCGTCTGAAAAATTATGCCGTGCGGTGTTTCTTGCGGCGCAGCCATTTTGCCAAAATGCCGCCCTCCCAACCGAACACGACGGAAATCAGGTAAAGCGTGCCGCAGCATAAAATAATCGCAGGGCCGGACGGGATTTCGATATGGTAGGAAAACAACAGTCCTGCCAAGCCGCAAAGTAAAGCCAATGCGACAGACAAAATCATCAGCCAACCCATGCTTTTCGCCCACAGTCTGGCAGTAATCGCCGGCAACATCATCAAGCCGACCGACATCAGCGTACCCAATGCCTGAAAACCGGCAACCAGATTCATCACGACCAGCACCAAAAACAACACATGCCAAAAGCCACCCTTACCGCCGACAGCCTTGAGGAACAAAGGATCTATGCTCTCCAACACCAGCGGGCGGAACATGACCGCCATCAGCAAAATAGTGACACTCGCAGAAACGGCAATCAGCTGCAAAGCCGGAATGTCCACCGCCAACACCGAACCAAACAGCAAATGCAGCAAATCGACGCTGCTGCCGTTTTTGCTGACCAAAACCACGCCGATGGCAAGGCTGCTCAAATAAAATGCGGCAAAGTTCGCATCCTCTTTCAATGAAGTAAACCGGCTGACCAAACCCGCCAACAAAGCCATCAGCAAACCGGCCGCAAAACCGCCGACACTCATCGCAGGCAAACTCAAGCCGGCAAACATATAGCCAATGGCCGCACCGGGCAAAACCGCATGGCTCAAGGCGTCGCCCACCAAACTCATGCGGCGCATCACCAAAAACACACCGACAGGAGCCGCGCTCAACGCCAGGCAGAAAATCGACGCCAAGGCATAGCGCATAAAGTCAAATTCGGCGAACGGCGCAACGACCAAATCATATAAATCCATGTTTTATCGCTTTTTTATTAATCCCTGAAAGCCTTAGGCCGTCTGAAAACACTTACTTTCAGACGGCCTTGTCCATTAAACCGCGCACCAATCGGCCGCTTCCTGTTTCTGCATCATTCGGTTTGCCTGTGCCAAAAATTCATCGGTCAACACATTTTCCGTCGCACCGGCAGTCACTTTTTCACGCGCCAAAAGCAGCGTGTTGGCAAAATATGCCCTTACCTGCTCGTAATCATGCAACACGGCAATCACTGCCTGACCGTCCTGATGGCACTGGCGCAAAACTTCCAACAGCGCATAAGTCGTCCGTGCATCCACCGCATTAAATGGTTCGTCCAGCAGCAAAAATTTGGCATCCTGCACCAGCATCCGCGCGAATAATACACGTTGGAACTGGCCATTGGACAAGTGCGCAATTTGGCGCGTGGCAAAATCCTGCATTTCCACGCGTTCCAAAGCCGCCATCACGCGCTTTTTCTGCTCCGCGTTCACGCGTCCGAAAAATCCGATTTCATACCACAGCCCCATCGCCGCCAGTTCAAACACCGTCATCGGCTGGCTGCGGTCAATATCCGACTGCTGCGGCAGATAGGCAATGTCCTTGCGCGCCATATTTTCATAGCGCACGCTGCCCGTGTCCGTCTTCTGCAAGCCCATAATGGCTTTGAGCAAAGTCGATTTACCCGCACCGTTCGGCCCGAAAATCGTCCACATCTTGCCATCTTCAAACACCATATCGACATGGTGCACCACCGGCCTGCACTGATAGCTGACCGTCAGATTTTCCACCACAATACTCATGGCGATACCGCCCAAAAATATACAGCCCACAACGCCGCCAATGCGACAAACGCAATCAGCAGCCTTTGCAGCAATCCGGTCAACAATACAGAATTCATAAGCCTAAAACCGCCCTTGCCCGAATACGGACAACAGGCCGTCTGAAAGAAAATTAAAACATTAAAATGATACTGTATAACGTTAACCCTGTAAATTTCTTTCGTTTTCAGACGGCATCGGGCAAAAGGCCGAATATCGGTTACAATCCGTTTTTTATTTGATGATTGTCCTATGTCTATTCCACTCTTAAACGAAAAACTCAATACCGAAACCGCCCGCGTTTCATGGGAAGAGCTGCAACCCCACTTCGCACGCGGTGCCGCCGTCTATGTTGCACCCGATTTGGATTTGATTGCCGTCGCCCGCCATGTTGCTGAAGATGAAGCCGCGCCATTGAAACATTGGATGGAACAAGGCAAATTCGGTGCCGTCAGCGATGATATGGCGCGCACATTTTTAGCGGATAAGCAGGAAATGTGGGCGGTTGTCGTGGCGCCGTGGGTATTGGTACAGCCTTGCAAAGACTGATTAGGCCGTCTGAAAAATGAAAAACCGGAACATTTCGCATGTTCCGGTTTTTCATTTTTCAGACGGCCTATTGCAACGTAAAGCCTGCTTTGAATTCAAGCTTCGGCACCCCGATAACGAAACGTTTGCCGATACTGTCTTCAAACTCATACGCGCCTTCGATACTGCCCCAAGGTGTGCTGATTTGCGAACCGCTGTTGTACTCATAGGCTTCGCCCGGGTACAAAACAGGTTGCTCTTCAATCAGGCCAGCATGACCGACCTGCTCTGTCTCACCGTGTCCGTCGGTGATTTCCCAAAAACGCTGACGCAAAGTAATGATTTCATCACTGCGGTTGCAGATGGTAATCAGATAATTGAAGGCGTAGCGGTCGCGATAGACGTCGCTCTGACCGGCCATATAACGCGGCTCCACGTTAATCTCGATTTCATTCATAATTGTTTACCCCGTATGGTATTTATTTTATTTCAATCCGGATAATTCCGGCGTGCCCGCCCTATTTTTGCAAAGGGTCGAAACACTTAAAACGCATCACGCGATCCAATAAAACAGGCCCAAGACCATCAAGGTCATCGCAGCCGCAATCAAATCATCAAGCATAATGCCTAAACCTCCATGAATCCGCCGGTCAAACCATTTGATCGGCCATGGTTTCAACGCATCAAACAAGCGGAAAATAATAAAAGCCGCCAGCCACCAGCTCCATTTAAACGGAATCAGCGACAGCACCAACAGCATCGCGACAATTTCATCCCAAACGATACCGCCGTAATCCTGAATACCCAGTTCCCTCTCGGTATAACCGCAAATGCGGATACCCCAAAAAAACAAGGCGATACACAATAAAAGCAATATCCAGCCGTCTATGCCCAACAGGCACAATACAAAAGCCAGAGGTAATGCTGCCAGCGTTCCGGCCGTACCCGGCGCAACCGGCGACAAGCCGCTGCCGAAACCGAATCCTAAAAAACACAATGGTTTTTGCAACAGCCAAGAAAAAGTAGGTTTACGTTCAGCCAAAATGATCAAATCCTAAAGAAGTCAGTTCCAATACGCCGCCTTCGGCATCCAAAATATTCAGACGGCCTGAGTCAGTCATTTTACCAATTCGGGCGACCGGTACGCCACTTTGTTCCGCTGCCTGACAAACGCGTTCCCTATCTTCTGGAGCGGCAGTAAAAATCAGTTCGTAATCGTCGCCGCCGGCCAATACCGCCGACAACCATTGTTCGCGCGACAAAACGTTTTTCAATTCAGGCAACGACGGCACACAATCGGCAAATATTTCCGCCCCGACAGCAGAGGCTTTCAAAATATGCCCCACATCTTGAGCCAGGCCGTCTGAAACATCTTGCGCGGCATGGGCAAACGGCAACAATGCCTGCCCCAATGAAACACGCGGCTCCGGACGGAGCAATTTATCATCGCAAACCGCCATGATTTCAGACGGCAATTGATAATGCCCCAGATGTTTGTTCAAAGCAGCGGCAGCCAAACCCAACCGACCCGATACCCAAATATCGTCGCCGACTTCGGCTGCATCACGCCGCAGGGCACACCCTGTCGGAACTTCACCTACTATCGTTACATTAAAGACCAAATCGCCTTTGGTGGTATCGCCACCAATCAACACCGTATCAAAACGCGCGGCCAAAGCAAAAAAGCTATCGCAAAAACGTTTGAGCCAGTCTTGATTCAATTCAGGCAACGCAGCACTGAGCAACACCCAACGTGGCTTGGCACCCATAGCGGCCATATCGGACAAATTTACTGCAAGCATTTTCCATGCCAAATCTTCGGGCAAAACATCTTCAAAAAAATGTCTGCCTTTGACCAACATATCAGCGCTAAAACATAAATCAAATCCGTTACTTGGGCGAATAATAGCGGCATCGTCCCCTATACCCAAAATCAAACCTTCCGATTTTTGTCGCTGCAAATATTGTCTGATAAAGTCAAATTCCGTCATATTTATCCAATATAACTATAACTTAGATTACTATATCTAATTTTGTGCCAGCCTGATGTTTGCCTGTTAACACGTCAAACATCAAACTTCCATATTATTTAGATATGAAACTCAATAAGTTAAAGGCCGTCTGAAAATATAGATTTCAGACGGCCTCATGTTCTCAAACCACTCTGAGTAGGTAGATTTACAGATAGACGATTTCGCCTGTCCGCCCCCTGCTCTCTCGGCTTGCCCACCAAATAAATTGCGGCAGGACATCTTCGTAGTTTTTACGTTCGCTTTTCGATTCGCCCGGATGAGATTTGATACGTTGAGGCGAATTGATGGCGCCCGGCACCAAAACATTGGCACGCAGGTTGTCAAAACGTTCCCACTCGTCCGCGGCCACTTTACACAAATAATTGAGCGCAGCTTTGGAAGCACCGAAACCGCCCCAATAAGCTTGCGGTTTTTCGCCGTGGCTTTCGCCGACAAAAATCACAGAAGCGTCTTCGGATTGCTTCAACAATGGGAACAGCGCACGGGTCAAGCCCATAGGCGCAACGGTGTTGATACGGTATTGGTTGACCCATTCCGATACGGTTTGGAAATCCAATGGCGACAAGGCATAGAAATAGCTGGCGCAATGCACCACGCCATCCAATTTTCCGCCGGTGGCTTCATCAATAGTTTCCGCGAATTGCTTAAATTCTTTCTCCTCCGCGCTCATCAAATCAAAGCAGATAGCAAACGGCTCAGGGCTGCCCGCAGCCACAATGGCATCATATACTTTTTCCAAACGCTTTTGATGACGCGCCACCAAAATGACAGTCGCTCCAGCAGCCGCATAGGCTTTGGCAACCTGCTCGCCCAAGCCTTGGGATGCGCCGGTAACCAAGATGGTTTTGTCCGCTAATGTCGTCATGAATTTTCCTTGAACTTTATGGTTTCGGATATTGTATCGGCTTGGTAAGTTTTGTAAAGTCAAAAAGGCCGTCTGAACATTCAGACGGCCTCAGTTTATTCAACCTGCAAATCCAGCATAAGCTTTTCAGCCGCTGCAAAGCCAGACTGAACCGCAGCCTCCAATGTTGCCGGATAGCGCGGATGGAGATAGTCGCCGACCGGATAAATACGGCGATGTTGCAACCATGAGAAATCAGGTTGTACAAAATCAACCGTTGCCGCCGTAGTCGCGCGTTTTTCCGTAATAATACGTACGGCTTCAGGCTTACCCAAATCCGGACAAATCCGCTTAATGTCCGCATGAGCTTTCTCGGCCAAATCTTTATCCTTCCAAGCCTCGGTGCAATCGGAAACGCTGATGACAACCGCGACTTCATTATCCGGTAAACCCAATGCCCCCCGATGTAACACCCATTGCGCCGTACCATCGGCAAATCCGGTTAAAGGTGCAGGCAGTTTGACTGCTTGGGCATAACGCAAATAAACCGTGGTAATCGCATGATAGTGCAACGATTGATAGGCCGTCTGAATATAGTCAGGCGTATCTTCAGGCAAAAGCGCATCAACATGATATGGCGCAACAGCCAAAATCACCGCATCAAATACTTCGCCATTGATTTCAATTCGGCCATCAATATGATGGTTCAAATGTGAAACACGAGTTTCAAGATGTATCTTTGCACCATGCTTGTGCAGAAAATTCAAAGCCGGTTCGGCTACAATCCGCCCTAAATCCTGCTTAGGCAAAAGATAATCGCTGTTCGCCTTTTCAGACCATACGCCATCATTCAATACATTACATAAAATGCGCAGCGATGCCTGTTCTAATGGCGTATTTAAAGCACCCCAGACCAAAGGTTGCCAAAATTGGCCAAGCAGGCTGCGGGGAATATTTCGTGTTCTCAACCACTTTGCAACCGTCAAATCGGTTTTATGATGAGCAGCCCAACGTTGCAATGCCGACATATCCGACAGCAATTTGATTCTCAATGAAAAAGAAAGATTTTTCGCACGCAGGATACCGACAAGCAAATGCCAAGGCGCAGGCAGAGAGGCCGTCTGAAACTGTAATCCCTCATGGATGTACCATTGCAAAGGCTGGCGTAAAAAGGCTGATTCAGGTTGAACACCAATATGTTGCATCAAAGTTTGAACACCATGATACGCGCCCAACAAGATATGCTGCCCATTATCCAAAAAGCTGAATCCATCATCTTTTCCAGCCAAGACACGCGCCCTACCGCCTGCCTGTCTCCCGGCCTCAAACAAAGAAATATCAGCTCGATGAATCAGGGAAACCGCCGCAGACAAACCTGCCCAACCGGCACCAATCACAGCAATTTTTGGACGTTTAGTATTCATGGTTTAAATCCAAACAGCCAAGTTTTTAAAGCAATACGTTTTTTACGGGGAGAAGGAATCGCAATTTTATAAGTCAAAACATTTTGCGCACCATCACGGTCAATTTCATTCAACAACGCATAATAAATAGCCGCCATAATCAGGCCGACTTTTTGCGATTTCCTATCCTCAGCCGGCAAAAGCAACATCGCTTCACAATAAGTTTCACGCGCCCTATTCACTTGAAATTTCATCAATTTTGCAAAATTATCTGTCTGTTTGCACTGCATGATTACATTGGCAGGTACATCAAACTTCTGCATTTCCTCTATCGGCAGATAAATTCTTCCCTGTCGCGCATCTTCGCCCACATCGCGAATAATGTTTGTCAACTGCAAAGCCAAACCCATTTTGTCCGCATATTCCAAAGTTTTCTGATTTGAAAAACCTAAAATCCGCGCAATAAGGCACCCCACTACCCCTGCAACACGGTGGCAATACAGCTTTAATTCATCAAAACTACCATAACGAGCCTGCTCCAAATCCATCTGCATGCCATCAATCAAAGCTTCAAATTCATTCTTCGGCAAATCAAAATTTGCCCGAATATCTTTTAAAGCTTGATGAACGGGGTGCTCAGGCATCTCATTATTAAACACTTTCTCTAAATCACTGCGCCACCAGTTCAACGTTATCTGAGCTACATTTGGATCGGTACAGCCATCAACTACATCGTCTAGTTCGCGACAAAAAGCGTATAAAACAGTGATCGCATTCCGTTTTTCTATCGATAAAAAACGAAAGCCAGATAAAAAACTGGAATGGCTTTCGGCAACCTTTTGATGACAATAATCCAAAGCAAGCACTGTGAGTCCTAAAAATATCGTTATAAATAATTAGCAGGGATTTTATCTGTATTTAAAAAAGTACGCCAATATCAAAAACTCATCTTACAACAAGGCCGTCTGAAAGCTGATCTTAAGTATCTTTCAGACGGCCTAATATCCTACGTCGCCAATATCGAAACCAGCAGCAACACCACCAACAGCTGTATCAAAGAGTAGCCCCTC
>NZ_KV831640.1:0-3836 GCF_001837185.1 Neisseria sp. HMSC064D07
AAATTATGCGAACTAGCGTTTCCGCCTGAAAAAGTGTTTTCGCTCTACCCATGGCGGCGGATAACGTCTAACTTTTTCGTTTGGTCGCCATAATACGATTTTGGCGGCGTCTTTTTTCTGTTTGGTCAGTCGCTCCGTTTCAAGCATTTTGATGAGCGTAAGCGCGTCAATGCCGATTTGCTCGGCAATGTCTTCAATAAAACGTACAGGCAGGCGCAGACGGTTGCGTCGGTATTGGCTGATTCGGGTCGGCTCTACCTGCCAGCGTTGAGATAAAGCATAGTCAGACAGGATAAAAAGCCTGTCTTTGATTTGGTCTATGAGTTCGGATTGCGTTGCCATGATAAGCCCCCTTTTCGGGGCTTATTTTACTTCAATGAGCAAACGCTCTCTATTTGAGCGTTTGCTCCTTATTTTGTAGGTTTATTTCTTCGAGTTTGTCAAGTTCGATAATTTCTATATTTCCTGAATTTAAAATGCAGTCTAGTCGGTTTTTATTTTCAGGTTTTAGACATTCGTATCCTTTGTTTACGCCTTCTGAGTATCCATGGATCCAGCTTATTATGAAACAAACGGCGAAAAGGATGATTTTTAATGCCTTTTTGAGCATTATTTGTCCTTTATATCTATTTCGCCGTCGTCGTTTATGTATGCCCTTTTTAAGGCTTTGTTTAGTAGCATGTGAGCTAACTCGCTGTCTCTGAGTGGCTCTCTTCCTAGTTGTATCAGTTTTTTATTTGCTGCTACGGCTAGCTGTCTGATTTTTTCTTCCTGATCGTCTTTGATTCTTAGTGCTTTCATTTTTCATATTCCTAAAATCTTTTATGCAATATAAAACAATGTCTTGTGTGTTAACAAGTAATTTGTTGTTGACTTAATGTGTTAACGCGTTAACATATCGGAAATTTGTTAACGCGTTAACGCGTTAATTTAACGTGTTGTAATAGCGCAAAAGGGTGTGTAAATGAATGAAGCTGTTATCTATCCCCCCACTAGTAACACGGGGGGACTGCCGAAAAGCGAAGCCTTTGAACATTTCGTAGTTGTCAAAGGACAATTAAAAGAAGTCCTTTTGAAACGCGGTAAATCGACTGCTGCATTTATTGATACTTTGACGGTTGTCATGCCTGAAAGCGTTTTTGTACGTCCTGATCAACTCGGGACGGAGGAAGAAGTAGCCGCCAATGCTTCCGCGGTTGCACAAGAAATTTTCGGCTTTGGTTTTTTGAA
Organism: Neisseria sp. HMSC064D07; assembly: GCF_001837185.1. Taxonomy (NCBI): domain Bacteria; kingdom Pseudomonadati; phylum Pseudomonadota; class Betaproteobacteria; order Neisseriales; family Neisseriaceae; genus Neisseria; species Neisseria sp. HMSC064D07. Next base: position 1,231 of record NZ_KV831640.1, read on the forward strand.
ACAGAATTTGGGCGGTCGTAATGGATATAAGACGTCTTATCACATGGGGACGGATTTGGAGAACTACGGCTTTTTTGCCATTGGCGGTAAACGTCAAAATGAAACGGTTTGCTTTAACTTGACGGGTGTAGGTTTGACGGCTGCTTTTGACGGTTGGGAGACGCGCCTTTACGAATTTATTAAAAACGATGCTCCCACCGCAAAAATAACTCGCGTGGACTTGGCGCATGATTTTTTGGAAGGTCAGTATAACCCTGAAATGGCTCTTAAAGACTGGGAAAACGGCGGATATACATCACGCCATACAAAACCTATTGCCGAATGTGTCGGCGGGGATTGGCTACATTATCTCGGTACGGGAAAAACCCTGTATATAGGCAGCCGTAAAAATTCAAGTCGTTTTGTGCGTGTTTATGAGAAAGGTAAACAGCTTGGCGATTCTGAAAGTCCTTGGGTTCGTGTTGAGCTTGAGCTGCACAATCGGGATATCGTGATTCCTCATGAAATCCTGATAGATGCGGGTCAGTATTTGACGGGCGCATTTCCAGTTTTTGAAAGACTTTTTTCAGCTTATGAAGAAGCTCCGGCTAAAGTTGAGCGGGTAAAAAAGCAGCAAGACGTATCGGCAGAACACTGTGTTAAATATGGCGCGATTCAGGTTTCGGGGGTGGTTAATTTGCTTGAGCGTATGGGTCTCGATGCTGAAGCCATTGTAGAAGTTTTGAAAGACGGTAAAAAAAAAATGCCCCGCCGTCTGAATCCTGCGGCGTTTGACTGTGCAACGGAAAGTCTGACTTATATTCACGAATGTCATCGCGTCCCGCGTGATGTTTATTCGGTCATTGATATGGCGTTCGGCAGTGAACGAAGTGCTATCAGGCATATAACATATGACGAATATTTGAACGAATGTCAAAAACGTCAGATTAATGAACAGTTTGGAAATTTCGGGCGTAATTTTGAGTCGGAAGACGATTATTTAGCCTATATGTGGCGTAAATACCATACGCCGAATTTTAACTTAAGGAAATGAAATGAAAGCAATTTTAAGAAAAGTAACTTGGAATAAAGGTCAGACGGATAATGGTGTTATTTTTGACTATACGAGAGTTTTTATTGAACGCCCTATTTCTGACAGTTCGGCTAACGAATTCGGTTTTGATTTGATTCAGTGTGAATATGGCGAAGAAGCCAAAAAAGTCGAATTGGAATATTTGCGCGGCAAGCTCCCTGTGGAAGTCGATATCGAACTTATGCCCGAAATTAAAGGGAAACGGGTTCTTCAGAAAGTTTATTCTATGAAGGTTGTCGGTGGTCAGAATTCGGCTTCGAAAGCATGATTTTTAGGGCTTTCCGTTTGCCTTTTGAAAACGGTACTCACTTTTTAAAAAAGGAAATTTTATGAAAATCTTGAATTTTAAAAAAGCGGGCGTTGTTGCCCTGTTGGCTACTGGTTCGGCTGCTGCTTCTGCTGAAGGTATTGCCGATATCGGTACGCAGATTGTAACTCAAATAAATGCTGTTGCTCCTGTTGTAACTTCTGTCGGTGTAGCGTTGTTAGCCGTCTATGTACTGATGAAAGCGTTCCGTCTCGTCGCGTCATTCGTTGGCGGTCGTTAATTGATTGGGGGCTGTATGGGCTATCGCGTGGGTTTTCAGTGCTTTGGCAATATCGAAACTGCAAATGACTATGTATTGTCTCAAACAGCTCCCGTTATAACGGCAGATGGAAAGATTATAGCTCCTGAAAAGGTAGGGAAAGAGTGGTTTTTGAATGGCGAAAAAGTGTTGCTTTCGTTTCCTGAATGTTCGGCGGTTAGTCAGTTTGCCGATGGAGCGTTAATCGGTGGGTCTTTTGTCATGATTTTTGTTTTGATGTTTGCATTTAGATTGGCGGCAAAATTTATAAGTGGTATGGGGGGTTCAGATGTTGGTTGATTTTCCTTTTATGCTTGGTTTTTTTGCTGTGGTTTCTTTAATTTATTTGTTTAAGGGGTAGATATGAAAAAAAATAGTTTGGCGGTCGCAATTTTAGCGGTCGCTTTTTTAATGCCCTCGGTGTCTTTAGGTGCTGTTGGTGATACGGGTTATGGTTTTAGAACGGATGGTCGTTTAAATCAGATGGTTGATTTGTGGGAAAGTAAAGAGGTAGGTATAAAAGATAAAAAAACTGGGAATATTCAAAAGGTTAAAGTTACGAAGTTGGCTTGTGTTTTAGATTATTGTTTTTATAGGCATGAGGATAAGGGGGCTTTTAATAAAAGTCAGAATATGACTGTTTTTGATGTTGAAGACTTATTAAGTAATAAAAATAAGGGAAATCAGGGTATTAGCGTTTCAGATAGTGATTTAAGTAAAAAGTCAAAAGAAATGGGGGTAGAAAAGGAACGTCTAAAAAAGGCTTTAGAGGATGAGAATGAAATGGCAAGGCTTTTGAGAGAAATTGATGTAAAACGAGTAGAACAAAAGAAAAAAGAAGAGGAACAGAAGAAGAATCAGGGTAAAGGTAATGGTGGCTCGGGCGGTGGTGGTGGAACGTCAGGCGGTGGCAGTGGCTCTGCTGGTGGTGGTAGCTTGGGCGGTGGTAGCGGTTCGGCTGGTGGCGG
>NZ_KV831641.1:0-11112 GCF_001837185.1 Neisseria sp. HMSC064D07
GTCGAAGGAAGGGCTTTTTTGCAAAGGTCTCAGCCTTATTGTCTATATTGCTTCAAAATCTAACAGTCAAACTCTGCAATTACCGGCGCATGATCACTGGGGCGTTCTTGGGCGCGGGTTTCTAGGTCGACGGTAACGTCGGTAAGGGTGGCGGCGAGTTCGAGGCTGGTGAGGATATGGTCGATGCGCAGGCCGAGTTTGCGTTGGAACATGGCGCCGCGGTAGTCGAACCAGGTGTAGAACGCACCTTCGGGGTGGATTTTGCGCAGGCTGTCGGTCAGGCCGAGGTCGAGCAGGTTTTTAAACCATTGTCTTTCGATGGAGGAGCAATGGATTTTTTCGTGCCATTTTTCGGGGTCGTAGCAGTCGGCATCGGCCGGGGCAATGTTGAAGTCGCCGAGCAGGACGAGTTTGGGGTGAGCGGCCATTTCGGTGTGGACGAACTCGGTCAATGCGGCAAACCATTGTTCTTTATATTGGAATTTTGGGCTGTCCAGGGCTTCGCCGTTGACGCAATAGACGTTGATGACGCGCACGCCGTTGATGGTGGTGGCGATGACGCGGCGTTGCGGGTCGTCGGGGAGGGCGGGAAGGCCGCAATGTACGTCTTGTGGCTCGTGGCGGCTGATGATGGCGACGCCGTTGTAGGTTTTTTGGCCGCTCCAGATGCAGTGCCAGCCCATCATTTGCAGGGCGGCGGCCGGGAATTTGTCTTGGTCGAGTTTGAGTTCTTGTAAGGCGAGTATGTCGGCTTGGTGGTCGGCCAGCCAGTTTTGTACTTGGGGCAGGCGGACGTTAAGGGAATTGACGTTCCAAGTGGCGATTTTCATGATGTTTCCGTGTGTGCTGTTGGGTGGGAAGGCGGCGGATTGCGCCTATGGGCATGGGCGGTATTGTATAGCGGATTGGTTTATTTTTCGATATGGGCTGAAAGGGGCAGGCCGTCTGAAAGCTGATGTTTCAGACGGCCTTGTTGTTGTGATATGGAATTATTTGTTTATTCGGCTTGGTCTTTGAGCGTGCTCAGGGTATTGAGGATGGTGGTGGCTTCTTCGGAGATGATGCGGTATTCGATGATGCGGTGGTAGCGCGTGAAATCGATGATGCCTTCGGTGCGCAGGCGTGCGAGGTGGTTGGCGATGCCGGTCGGGGAGGAGTCGAGTGCCTGTGCCAGTTCGGTAATGCTGCGGTCGCCGTCAAGCAGCAGAAAAAGAATGGCCATACGTTCGGGGTTGGCAATCAGTTTGAGAATAGTAGAGAGACGCTTGATTTCCATATTATTGTTCCTTTTGTCTGTTATATGAATGCTTGATTTAGGTTAAATTTGGATGATTGTAGTTTTTATTAAGATTAACCTTATAATTCAAACTCTTACCTTGCAGTGTACACGGTTTTGTAAAATTTGAGGGCATTGTTTTGCAATTTTTTTGTTCATTTTCGATATTTTGCTTCGGTTGCGAAAATGGATTGATAAGAGACGAAAAGGCCGTCTGAAATGTTCCGTTGCAGATGATTTTGCTGACGGATGTTTCAGACGGCCTTTGATTTGGCTTTAAGTTGCTTTTTCTTTTATGTTTGTTTGGAATCAGCCAATTGATTGTTTTTAAACAAACAACAAGGTTTTATGATTCTATGCTGAATGCTACACGCCAAGGGCTTGTCAGACGCTTGGACGTGTTGTCGAAATGCGACTACTTTTTCTTCCAGCCTGCGGTCATGGCGAAGGTAATGGGGTCGTAGTATTTCGGCAGCTTGGACGGAATGCCGACATCGTTACGGTACACGACGCGATAGCGGTCGGCGAACCAGTTTGGAACGATGGTGTATTGGTGGCGGATCAGTCGGTCGAGCGCGCGCGAGGTAGTTTGCAGCTCTTTGCGGTTGGTAAAGCTGTTGAAATGGGTCAACAGTTTTTCAACCGCAGGATGACAGACGCCGGATAGGTTGCGGCTGCCTTCGGTTTTGGCGGCGGCGCAGCTGAAGTAGTCGTATTGTTCGTTGCCGGGGCTTTCGCTGTTGCCGTAGTAGCCGGTGGTCACGTCAAAATCGAAGTCGTTCATGCGTTTTTGGTATACGGCGGAATCGGCGGTGCGCACGTTCATGGTAATGCCGATTTTGGCGAGGTCGCGCTGCCATTTGGCGGTAATACGCTCGTAGTTTTTGCTTGGGGCGAGGAATTCAAAAGTCAGCGGTTTGCCTTGTTTGTCGACTGCTTTGCCGTTTTTGTATTGATAGCCGCCTTTTTCAAGCAGGGCGCGTGCTTTGAGCAGGTTCGGGCGCACGCCCAGTTTTGGGTCGGTAACCGGCGGCATAGGGACGTCTTGATCCAATACGCCGTCGGGCAGCTTGGTGCCCAATGATTTGAGCAATGCGGTTTCCGCGCTGTCAGGCTTGCCGGTTGCGGCCATGGTGCTGTTGGTGAAGAAGCTGTCGGTGCGGCGGTATGCGCCGTAGAAGATGCGGCTGTTGACGCTTTCGTAGTCGAAGCTTTCAATCAAGGCGCGGCGGACGTAAATATTGTCCAAGGGCTTGTGGCGCATATTGATGACGAAGCCTTGCATGCCGGCTGTGCTGTTTTGTACCCATTCGTGTTTGGACAGATTGCGTTTTTTGAGGACTTCGTCGGAGTAGGCGCGCGCCCAGTTGCGGGCGACGTTTTCTTGTACGAAGTCATATTGGCCGCCTTTTAATCCTTCGATGCGGACAACTTCGTCTTTGACGTATTTGATGCGGATGTGGTCGTAATTGTAACGGCCTTTGCGCACGGGCAGATTTTGCGCCCAGTAGTTTTTGTCGCGGACAAACTCGCTGATGCGGCCGTTTTCGGCTTTGGCAAAACGGTAGGGGCCGGAGCCAATGGGCAGGCTGTTGGGTGCGGCGGCCAAGCCTTTGGGATAGCTTTTATGCGAGAAGACGGGCAGGCTGCCGAGAATCATGTGCAATTCTGAGTTGCGCTGCTTGAAGCGGAACACGACGGTGCGGTCGTTGGGCGTTTCTACTTTGGCCACGTCGCTCCAGTAGAAGTGGTACATGGGGGCAGCGGCTTTGTCTTTGGTCAGGATGTTAAATGAAGCGGCAACGTCTTTGGCCAAAACGGGGTCACCGTTGTGGAATTTGGCTTTGGGGTTGATTTTGAAGGTAACGGAAAGACCGTCCGGCGCCAGGGCGATGTCTTCGGCAATCAGGCCGTAAACGGCGTAAGGTTCGTCCATGCTTTGCTCGGTCAGGGTGTCGAGCGTCAGCATGCTGATGCCGTATTCGTGGTTGCCTTTGAGGGTAAAGGGGTTGAGCGTGTCAAAAGCACCGAGGAAAGGCGTGGTAAATGTGCCGCCTTTGGGGGCGTTGGGATTGACGTATTCGAAAGCGGTGAAGTTGGCCGGATATTTGGGTGGTTGGCCAAGGCCTACGCCGTGGGCGGCGAAGGCGGCAGATGGAATCAAACCGAGCAGAGAGAGTAGGGCTGGTGTTTTCATCTATTTTTCCTTGTAGGTCGAATGTAGTATTCAGTAGTGTGCCGATTATAGCAAAGGCCGCCTGAAACTTGATATTTTTGGTTTCAGACGGCGTCAGGTTTAAGAGGATTGTTTTTTCGTATGGGCGCCGAACTCGGCAAGCGTCATGTTCAAGGTTTCCAAGCAGGGCTGCATAATGTGGTCAACCGTTTGATTAACCTTGTCTTTATTAAGCATTTGCGGACGGTAGACGAAGAGTTTGAACAGCTCCGCCAAGTCGATGGACTCCGCCCCCATTTTCAAGACCCAGCCCTGACGGCCGGAATAGACATAGCCGTGTCGTGCCAGTTTTTCCAAAAGCTCGCCCAATTCGTCAAAGCCCATATTGATATGCCGTCTGAACTCCTGCACCGGCAATGCCTTACCGTTTTGTTGAGCAGAATCGAGCAGCAGCAGGATTTTCAATACATCGTCAAAGCGGCCGCGCGCATCCAGACTGCGGCGGAACGCTTCGCCGCGCCAATAGGACAGGGACGAGGTCAAAACCGCGCCGCCTAATACCAGCGTCCATAACAGGTTGAGCCACAACAGGAAAAACGGTACCGCTGCAAATGCGCCGTAAATCGATTTGTAGCCGTCAAAGTTGCCCATGTACCAAGCGAACAAAAAGCGTGCCGTTTCCAAGCAAAACGCCGTTACAGCCGCGCCGACCAAAGCATGGCTGGCAGGCACAAAACGGTTGGGTACAAAGCGGTATAAGCCCCACAGCAGCAGCGTAATAAATGAAACCGTAGTGATGACCCTCAGCCATTCCGAGCCGCCTACTACTTGCACCTGACCGATCACGACCGACAAGCCCACGCCCAAAGACAAAGGTCCAAACGTCAGCAACGCCCAATACACCAAAAACTGCATCATCCAAGGCCGTTGCGAATTGACGCGCCAAATCCGGTTGAACGCATTGTCTATCGTCCGAATCAGCATCAGCGAGGTTACGACCAACATCACACTGCCGATGGCCGTCAGCTTGGTGGCCTTATCGCGGAACGCATTGATGTAGTCAAACACCATATCCGCGCCCTGCGGCACAATGGTACGATTGATGAAAGAGACAAATTCCCCCGACCATTGGTCAAAAACAGGGAAGGCCGAAGCGATGACGACCATCACCGTCAACACGGGCACCAAAGCCAAAAGCGTCGTAAACGTCATGCTTGCCGCAACCTGCGGCACACGCTCCTCATCAAAACGGCGCACGACAAACCAAGCGAACGCTACGCCTTTACTCTTTAAAAAACCTTGCCACCATTGCGAAAACGGCATAACCTTTTCCCACTTTTAAATTGAAATTTCTTCTTTTCAGACGGCCCGAGTATTCAAAAGGCAGTCTGAAACCTGACAGCATTGTAACGGAAACCCCAAATGAACCCAAATCCTCTGAAAATCCTCGTTCTCTTTTATTCCCAAAATGGCAGCACGCGCAACCTTGCCCGCCAAATCGCACGCGGTATCGAAAGCGTGGACGGTTGCGAAGCCGTGTTGCGTACCGTTCCCAAAGTTTCCACCATTTGCGAAGCCGTTGAAAAAGCCATTCCCGATGAAGGCGCGCCATACGCGACTGCCGACGATCTCAAAAATTGCGCCGGCCTTGCGCTCGGCAGCCCGACACGTTTCGGCAATATGGCCGCCGCAATGAAATACTTTATCGATGGCACCATTCCCCTTTGGCTCGGCGCAGAACTTGTCGGCAAACCTGCCACCGTATTCACCAGCACATCTTCGCTGCACGGCGGCCAAGAAAGCACCCTGCTGACCATGATGCTGCCCCTGTTGCACCACGGCATGGTCATCAGCGGCATCCCATATACCGAGTCAGCGCTCAGCAATACTCAAAGCGGCGGCACGCCTTACGGCGCAAGCCATGTTTCCGGCCACGACAGCAAGCCGGCATTGACTGCCGAAGAAAACGACATTGCCTTTGCACAAGGTAAACGTTTGGCAGAATTGGCACGAAAATTGGCAGACTGATTACCTTGTAATAAAAAGATTAAGGCCGTCTGAAAACCTGATGATGCGGGTTTTCAGACGGCCTTTTTAGTTAATTAGGACTAGATTAAAAATAAATATTTTGAATTAAACGAACTACTTAGAAAATAGTGATTAGAACATAGTTTCATCGGACTACATCTTTTTGATAGAATCTGCCACCAAATTGAAACATCAGCTAATTGGAGAGGCTATGTCACTACCTGTATTCCCCTATGGCAAATTAAGCTTTGCCGTCAGTCTGGCACTGTGTTCGGCGTATTCTTTCGCGACCGAAGTAGAAAATACCCAGCCGCAAGAGCGTGTCGATTTACCGACAGTTACCGTCCAAGGTGTCGGAAAACAGACTACTTCCAACTACACCATTCCCGCTTCCTCTGCCGCGACAGGCATCCGCCTGACCCAGCGCGAAACGCCGCAGTCCTTGTCCGTTGTCACAGAAAAACAAATGGACGACCAAGGTTTGGATACCTTGCAGGACGTGTTGAAACAAACGCCGGGCGTGTTCCACAGCAAAATGGGCAACAACGTATCCGGCCACAGCCAATTTATTTCGCGCAGTCAGGCGATTGACAGCATTTCCGTGGACGGTGCGCCCAAGTTCCTTTACGACGGTAAAGCCATCCGCCGCGGTACCAACAATCTGGACAGCACGTTGTACGAACAAGTCGTCGTTGTACGCGGCGCAAGCGGTTTGTCAAACGGCGGTATGGGCGAGCCGGGCGGTACGGTTGCTTTGGAACGCAAAAAACCGACTGCCAAGCCAGCCATCAGCGTAGAAGCCGGTGTCGGTTCGTGGAACCACTACCGCTTCGTCCTTGATGCCAATCAGCCTTTGAATGCAGACAATACCTTGCGCGGCCGCGCTATTTTGGTCAGCGACCATGGCGGTGATTACCTGCCGAACACTTCGCGCCACAATCACACTTTCTACAGCACTTTGTCTTACGATATCACGCCGCAAACCGAATGGCGCCTCGGTACGGAAATACACCGTTTCCGCAATACCGGCAGCTCGCGTTTCAGCTACCTGACCGCAGCAGGTTCGCGCCGTACTGGATTCATACCGTTTGAGTCTTCGCCGCGCAGCAATTCGTCCGCACGCTGGGCATACGGCAAAGACAACAGCGCCGAAGTGTTCACTTCCCTAAGCCATGAGTTTGATAACGGCTGGAAACTGACAGGCGATTACAGCCATGTTTCGGGTAAAAACGACATTGTTTCAGGCATTGCCGGTACTTTTGTCATTAATTCTGATTACTCCGCGCTCTTTACATCCGACCGCGACCGCAGCAAATACCGCGACCAGAATTTTTCATTGACCTTGGACGGCAATTATCCAGCGTTGGGCCGTTCGCATGAGTTCAATGCGGGCATCAGCTATCAGGACAACAAAGAAAACCTGTCTTTCTATGAAGAAGGCGAATCGACGATTCCTGATTTGCGCCTCTTTAACGGCAATATCGCCAAACCCGATATGCCGTATCTGCGCGATGGTTTTTCACGCATGAAAAACCTGTCGGTTTACGGCTCGACCCGTTTCAAACTGACCGACAAACTCGCCTTTATCGGCGGCAGCCGTTTTGTGGATTGGCGTTACCGTTACAGCACCAGCCGTAACAAATTCGCACACAGCAGCCACAAACAAAATGTTTTCATTCCTTATTTGGGCGTAACCTACGACATCGGCGACAATCTGACCGCCTATGCATCTTACACCACCATTTTCCGTCCGCAAGTACGTTACCTGACCAAAGACGGCGCGGCGCTCAAACCGCAGCGCGGCAAAACCTACGAGACCGGTTTGAAAGCGTCATGGTTTGAAGGCCGTCTGAATGCTTCCGCTTCCGTTTTTATGAACAAACGCGACCATTTGGGCGTTGTCGCAGGCAAATTCGCGAATGGCGAGGAATACTACCGCGCAGCCGACAACACCACAACAAAAGGCGTGGAACTCTCTGTCGGCGGCCGCCTGAGTGATAAATGGCTGCTGAATGCGTCTTATGCACGTTCTAAAATCAAAGACAGCGAAGGGGTTCAACTGCATCCGTCTTATCCGGTTCATTTGTTCAAACTCTTTACCGCGTATGACGTAACCGACCGTTTGAACCTGGGTGCCAACGTCAACTGGCAAAGCCGCAGCCACACGCTGGACGAATACCCTGCAGACATCAATCCAGCCGCCGCCGCCGCATTGACCCAACGTCCGTATGCAACGCTGGACTTGACCGGTCATTACAAAATCGGCAAATCCACCCGCATCAGTTTGGACTTTGAAAACGTCTTTAACAAACGCTATCGCACCATGCCGGATATTCACGTTTACGGCACGCCGCGTAGTGTGACTGCAACGGTTAAACATACGTTTTAATTGAATAGCAGAAGTAGGACAGGCCGTCTGAAAACCTGAATCATCGGGTTTTCAGACGGCCTGAATTTTTTTCTCATATTGTTTTGATGTCAAACCTGACTAAAAATTGCTCGGGATCTTGAGCAAAGAAATCAAAATGACAGACGTAAAAAAGACCGGAACATATCCGGTCTTTTTAATGATGTCGCACTTACGCTTTATGACCTTTCGCTTCGGCAAGCAGGGCCAGCAATTCTTCAGTCGTATCCCAACCGATGCAGGCATCCGTAATACTTTGACCGTAAACTTCAGGCTTGTCTTGACGGCCTTCAACCAAGTGGCTTTCCACCATCACGCCCATGATGTTTTCTTCACCGGCTTTCAGCTGCGCCGCAACATCGCACGCCACATCCATTTGTTTGCGGAAGTCTTTACGGCTGTTGGCATGGCTGCAGTCCACCATCAGTTTGCTGCTCACACCGGCTTTTTGAAGCTGCGCAACCGCGTCTTTAACGTGTTCCGCGCTGTAATTAGGCTCTTTCCCTCCACGCAAAATCGCATGGCAGTCAGGGTTGCCGCTGGTGTGGACAATCGCGGAATGACCGGCTTTGGTTACAGACAGGAAGTGGTGCGGATGATTGGCGGCACCGATGGCGTCGATGGCGATTTTCAGATTGCCGTCCGTACCGTTTTTAAAACCGACAGGGCAGGAGAGGCCGCTGGCCAATTCGCGGTGTACTTGGCTTTCAGTCGTACGCGCACCAATCGCGCCCCAAGAAATCAGGTCGGCGTAGTATTGCGGCGTAATCATGTCCAAGAATTCAGTCGAAGCAGGCATGCCCATTTCGTTCAAAGTCAGCAACAACTGACGCGCTTGGCGCAGGCCGTAGTTGATGTCAAACGTACCGTCCAAGTGAGGATCGTTAATCAGGCCTTTCCAGCCAACGGTTGTACGCGGTTTCTCAAAATACACGCGCATTACAATCAGTAGCTCTTTCTCATATTTTTTGCGCAAGGGCAGCAATTTTTGCGCATATTCAACCGCCGCCTTAGTATCGTGAATCGAACATGGGCCGATAATGACCAGCAAACGGTTGTCGCGGCCGTGAACCAAATCCGAAATCTCATGACGTGTTTTATAAACCAAATTGGCAACCTGAGGCGTAACAGGCAGTTCATACAAATGTGCGATTGGAGGGAGTAACTCTTTGACTTCTTTGATCTTAATATCGTCGGTAGGGTGGTGTTGGGACATGATGAACTCTCTTGTTTATTTTTGATACAGGTTACAGGTTTTAGCGGAATTAAACAAGGCTTAGTTTTTTGTTTTAGCAATTTTATTCTAAAATTTCTTTATTTTAATTATTTTATAGAACTTAAAATCAGTTTGTTTATAAAAATTAATATTTAATGCTATTTAAAAATTTCATTTATATAATAAAGGGCTTTGAGTTTTTATCAAAATACAGGCCGTCTGAAAATTTCAGACGGCCTGAAGTTTTACATAGACCCATAAATTGAGAAGCGTGAAGGCTATCGATATTGTTCCAGCAAGGGCGAAGAGAAAGGAGTCCAATACACGCCTTTAAGGCCGCTTTCAACCAATTTGTCATTCAGCCAAGTGTTACAAGTATTGAATAAATGATAGCGTCCTTTGGCTTCATAAAAAGCATCGTTAGATTGATGATGGATTCCTTTTAGCAAGATGGGGTGCCCATTTTCTTGTTGAAAACCGGCCAAGAGCGATTTTGTTAAATTCCTGTATTGCTCAGGCGTGACCAAAAATTTGACGACGTGGCTATTTTCTCGTGGTTCAAAAGGATAATAAGTAACATGAATCAGCGTACGGTTCAGCCCGCTTAATACACCTAAAGCATTGGAGAAAGTCAAATCTTTCCACTCAGGCGTGTATAAATAAAAATTGCGCTCCCCCCAGCCTAAACCGATATGCGTTATTTGAGGATCAGCAGAGAGCGTGTTTTTCGGATTGACGACATCTGACCAATCAAAAATATCATTCTTCAGCGGCATGACTACATCAGTATGCACACCGTTACTGACTAAAAATAAAGTAATTTCCCCTTTGGGCTGCTCTTCATTAAGCGGCAATGAAGCCATCATCCAAGCAGACAAAAAATACAATAGGGCAAAAATAGGGATAATCAGCGCTATTTTGCCGATTTTCTTGAGGATGTGGAGAAAGGAGCGCATTCGTTTTTTTAAAGGCAATTAAGTTTGAAGGTGTGTATTTTCCATTAAATTTGTACTTTTTTCATTAGAAATGAGTGGGTAGTAGGTATCTTGCGACTAATGATAAAAATGGTTGTTTAACTTGAATAAAAAAGGCCGTCTGAAATCTCTTTCAGACGGCCTTGTGAGTTTAAAATACCTTTAGAATAAAAGTCGCTGGTTTTAACAGCCATTCTTATTTTTTATCTCTTAATAAAAATTCACTTGGTTTTAATAAAATTCCATCTTCCATTACGCCAGCAATAATGGTCTTGGGCGTATTCCATTGCATTTTTTCTATAATCAACATAAATACAATTTTTTCTATTAGCATGAATTTCCCCGAGCTGTGTAATATCTTCAGTTTCCACAAATTGTTCAGTTTTGGGATTAAACATGTAAAGTTCATTGCCATTAATTGCCGATGCTGCAACAGGGAAGCCCTTTAAGATAATATCAGGGTATCCGTCATTATTTAGATCTTTTATTTGAATCAAATGATCTGCGGTAAGCGGAGGATTTGACATACTCTCAATAGTTTGGGTTTGTTTATTTTTTTTATTTGTAATGCTAATTTTATAAATTATATCGGAAAGCGGATTGACTCTAATTTCAAAAGGAAAATTTGTTACTGAAGGATAAACACTTTCTTTTAGTGGCTGTGTTGCATAAGCAGAAGTAGATAGAATTGCTAATACAAAAATGACCAGTTTTTTCATAAAATACCTCAAGTTCAAAACGAATTAAACAAGTTCCTACCAAACTGTTCAAATGAGTTTAGCTTAGAGCGCTTGGACCTTAAAATGTAGCAGGGAAGATGAGTACTTTTGTATGTAGGATATATACTTCTCTAATACAATTAGATGTCTAGGATGCTAGTCATTATATTGGATAACTTTGCTTCCTAGATTTCAAAGATTATATCTGAATATGCAGTATTGATTCATTCATATTTACCAAAATTTTAAAGATAAAAAAGAGATATAAGGCCGTCTGAAATATTCAGACGGCCTGAGACCTTTGCAAAAAAGCCCT
>NZ_KV831642.1:0-29146 GCF_001837185.1 Neisseria sp. HMSC064D07
GGGATTTTGGGGAATTTTGCAAAGGTCTCAGATTGCCAGTCTAAAACTTCTAGTAAAACAAAAGGCCGTCTGAATGTTCAGACGGCCTTTATCATACAAAAATTTTATTCTGCTTCAGGTTTGACAGTACTGCGGACATCACCGCTTTTTTCTTTATGTTTCAAAACAGCGCGGTCGAGCTTGTCCATCAAAACATCAATTGCGGCGTACATATCCTGTTCAATCGCTTCAACGTGCAAATCTTTGCCTGCCAAATGTACATCAGCTTCGGCTTTCTGGCTGACTTTTTCCACCGAGAGCGTGATGGTCACGGAGATGATGTTGTCGGCGTGGCGGCTGATTCGTGCCAACTTGTCGGAAACGTAGTTTTTGATGGCTTCGGTAACATCAAAATTCAGACCGGTGATTTTCAGATTCATGATACAGCTCCTTCGGTTGGTTAGTCCGTCAAAACGGATCGGAATATATCTACTCGGTAAATTTTCGTTTGTGTGCCGGTGGGATGTCTAATGATTCTCTATATTTAGCAACTGTACGTCTGGCGATTTCAATGCCGCGTTGTTTTAATAATTTGACGAGGGTCTCATCCGAATAGGGTTTGCTGCTGTCTTCGCTTTCAATCAGCTGGCTCAATACGGCTTTGATTGCACCTTGGCTGAACCCTTCGCCGTCATCGTCGGCATTGACTGCCTGTGTGAAGAAATAGCGTAACGCAAACAGGCCGCGCGGGCAAGACAAATATTTCTGATTAGCGGCACGCGAGATGGTACTTTCCGCCAAACCCAATTCGGCGGCGGCATCTTTCATCAGCATGGGCGACAGGCCGATTTCTCCGAAGATGAAAAAATCTTCCTGATTTTTGACGATATACTCGGCAAGGCGGAGGACCGTGCTTTTACGCAGCTCCAAAGAATCAATGCGCTGCTTGGCTTCGTTGATTTTTTCCTTCCACTCCGGTGCGCCCTCTTCCTCTGATTTCATCAGGTCGCAATATTCCTGATTAAGCTGCAGCTTCGGCCAAGCCGCTTCGTTGCTGATGACTTCCCAGCCGTCCTTGCCCTCTTTGACCCAAACGTCAGGCTGAATATAAGGCGTAGGCGTGGCAGAGGCGAAGCCGTAGGCCGGATAGGGATTGAGCCCGGCAATCATATCGAGCGCGGCTTCTATGGTTTTGCTGTCGGTATCGGGATAAAGTTTACGGAAACGCAGAACGTTTTGTTTGCGGTTTTTGCCTAAGTCTTGAAGCGAACTTTGCACCAAATGCGCGGCCATTTGTCTGGCCGGAGAAGCCGGCAAACGCATCAGTTGCAACATGAGCGACTCGGTCAAATCCGCCGCCGCCACGCCGGGAGGATCAAAAGTTTGCAACACATCCAGCGCATTTTGCAGGGCTTCTTCGTCCAGCATCCATTCCAACGGCGTGTGGTCGATGATTTCTTCGAGGCTGTCGGTGAGGTAGCCTTGTTCATCCAAAAAATCAATCAAGACATGAACATAGGCCGCTTCCACTTGCGAGAGCGGATGCTCGCACACTTGGGCATGCAGATAGTGTTTGAAATCCTCTTCTTCGGCGATGTTGCTCCAAATATCTTCGGCATCGTCGCCGCTCAACTGCTGACCTGCGCGCGGCATGGTGACGGCACGATTGAGCCCGCTATCGGCAAACTCATCGCTTTCCGGACGCTCAAGCAGAGGATTGTCTAATAACCAGTCTTCCACTTCGCGCTCAAGCTCAAGACCCGACATCTGTAAGATGCGCAAAGACTGCTGCAGCCGCTGGTTGAGCTGCTGGGTCTGTTTGAGTTTAAGGACGAGTGAAGACATAGTGTTTTTTTCGAAGTGTATGGATAGTTTTTCAGACGGCCTTTGTACGGAGGGCCGTCTGAAAAACTAGGTTATAGGTATTATATTTGTATTTTTAGTGATTATTCCAATATTTATAGCCGCCCTCAATTGAAATAAGGGTCTCATATACCGTCAAATATGCATTCAATATTTGAAATTTTCACCCAAGTAAACCGAACGGACTTGTTCATTGTTGACCAAATCATCCGGCTTGCCTGAAGCCAATACCGTACCGTCGCTGATGATGTAGGCACGGTCGCAGATGCTGAGGGTTTCGCGCACGTTGTGGTCGGTAATCAATACGCCAATACCGCGTGATTTGAGGAACTCGATGATTTTCTGAATATCGATGACGGCAATCGGGTCAACGCCGGCAAAAGGTTCGTCCAACAAAATGAAACGCGGCTGCATGGCCAGCACGCGTGCGATTTCGACACGGCGGCGTTCGCCACCGGACAAGGACGGCGCAGGGTTGTTGCGCAGGCGCTCGATATTCAAATCTGCCAACAGTTTTTCCAGTTCGGCATCGATGCGGCTTTTGTCCTTTATGCTGATTTCCAAAATGGCGCGGATATTTTGTTCCACGGTCATTTTGCGGAAAATCGAGGCTTCCTGCGGCAGATAGCCGACGCCGAGGCGGGCGCGTTCGTGAATGGGCAGGTGACGCAACTCTTGGCCGTCCAGCATCACGCTGCCTGCATCGGCGGCAATCAGGCCAACAATCATGTAAAAGCTGGTGGTCTTACCCGCGCCGTTGGGGCCGAGCAGGCCGATGACTTCGCCGCTTTCGATTTCAAGGGAGAAGCTTTTGACGACTTGGCGTTTTTTGAAACTTTTTTGCAGGTTTTGAACCACAAGACGGCTGTTGTTTGCGCTCATATTCTGTTGACTTTCGATATTGACCTCAGGCCGTCTGAACCTTTTTCAGACGGCCTTTTTATGTGTTTTCTTATTTGTTTTTCTGCGTGCTGGACGGCTGGATGACCACGCTGACGCGGCCGGATTTGGCGGCGGATTTCACACCGGATTTGGCGCTGCCGTTGATGGTGTAAACCTCGGTTTTGGTGTTGTAAGTGATGACCGCACCTTCGGCCACATCGCCGCCGCGCTGTACTTTGGCATTACCGGTCAGGGTAACCAGACTGGCTGCAGAAGAATACGTTACAGTATTGGCTTGGCCGTTGACCACGCCTTTGCCGCCGTCCAACTCTTGGCTGAATTTGACGGGCGAACCGGTGGCTTTCATCAACTGCTCGCTTTTGTCGTTGCGCGAAACGGTCACGCTGCCGGCACGGATATTGAGCGTGCCTTGTTTGATGATGACGTTGCCGGAAAAGGTGGTGCTTTGGTTGTTTTGGTCAAGCGAGCCTTGGTCGGCTTCGATTTGAATCGGCTGCTTGCTGTCGCTTTGCAGAGCAAAGGCCGGGCTGGCGGCAAAAACGGCAACAAGGGCTAAGGTTTTACAAATTTTTTGTATCATAAATTGTGGCTTTCACTTTGGAAGGGAAATTCAGCAAACCGGTTTTGTGGTCATAAGTCATGCCGTTTGCCTGACCGCCGGACTGTCCGTATTGGAAAGTAACGGGGCTGTCGGTATGGGCGTATTGCGCTTCGGTATCAACATTCAAACGTTCGGTTTTGACGATGCCGGCCAAACGCTTGGCATCTGCCGCTTTATTTAAGACAACATTCTGTTCAAAAACGACTTTTTTGTTTTGAATATTGTACGCTGCCTTATCGCTGCCGACTTCATACAGCAGGCTGCCGTCGCGGTAAAACGAAAGATGTGGTTTGTCCAAATGCACGTCTGCGCTATTCGGATATTGGACGGCATCGACCGCGCTCAGGTTTTCTTTCAGACGGCCTTCTTGGTCAAAACGTTTGCCGTTGATGCCTTTCATCGAATATTGCGGCTCATTCGGATTGAGGACGACTTCTTCAACCTGCACTTCGCTGATGCGGCCGAGCCACGCCGCCAGTGCGCCGAGTGAAACGGCCAACACCAGCGGAAAGGCGATTCCGTAACGCCATCTGATTTTCATCGTACATACTCTTTCAAAGCAGGTTCAAGCGTACCTTGCGCCTGCATAATCAAATCGCACACTTCACGCACCGCACCTGCGCCGCCGGATCGTCGGGTTACATAATGGGCGTATTGCAAAGTGAACCAATGCGCCTCAGGAACGGCGACCGCCAATCCGCAACGCACCATCACGGGCAAATCGACAACATCGTCGCCGACAAAGGCGCACTCATGCTCCTCCACACCGGCATGTTCGCGTAATTGGGCGTAGGCGGCACGTTTGTCGTGAATGCCTTTGAAGTAATAGTTGATACCGAGCTGCTTCACGCGGATACCGACGGAAGGCGCATCGCGGCCGGTAATAATCGCAGTTTGCACGCCGCCGGCCTGAAGCATTTTCAAACCGTGTCCGTCCAAAGTGTGGAACGATTTGATTTCTTCGCCGTTGTCGCGGATAAAAATGCGGCCGTCGGTCAAAACGCCGTCCACATCCAGTATCAGCAGTTTGATACCTAAAGCGCGTTGTTGCAGGTCGGAAGAGAGGTTTTGCATAAGGTTTCCTTATTTCAGACGGCCTATTCTAGCATAAGGCCGTCTGAAAACGTTTTTGCCGTCGATTCAGACAATTCGTGCCATCAATAAATCGTGCATATTCAGCGCACCAATCAGCACGCCGTTTTCTTCGACCACCAGCAAACCGTTCACATGGCCGCTTTGCATGGCTTTCAAAGCTTCGGTGGCAAGGCGGTCGGCGGAAATGGTTTTCGGCGAAGCGTGCATGATGTCGTCCACTTTCAAACCGGCAAAGCTGTCGCGTTCTTGAAACAGACGGCGCAAGTCGCCATCGGTAAATACGCCTTTCAAACGGCCTTCGGCATCGGTTACCGCCAACATGCCCAAGCCTTTTTCACTCATGCGGACAATGGCTTCTTTCAACGGCGTACCCAACAAAACGGCAGGCAGAGCTTCGTCTTTGTGCATAATATCCGCCACGCGCAGAAGCAGGCGTTTGCCCAGGCTACCGGCCGGATGGCTTAAAGCAAAATCGTCGGGCGTAAACGCGCGTGCGCGCAGCAGGACAACCGCCAACGCATCGCCCAAGGCCATTACGGCAGTCGTACTGGAAGTCGGCGCAAGGCCGAGCGGGCACGCCTCTTTGGAAACCGCCGCGGTAATATGGATATCGGCATGACGCGCCATGGTCGAAGTCGGATGGGCAGTGATACAAATAAGCGTGATGTTTTTACGTTTCAACGCCGGAATAATCGCTGCAATTTCATCGCTTTCGCCGGAATTGGAAATGGCAACCACGACATCGTGGTCCACAATCATGCCCAAATCGCCGTGCGCTGCTTCGGCAGGATGGACGAAAAACGCAGGCGTGCCGGTGGAAGCCATGGTTGCCGCCATTTTGCGGCCGATGTGTCCGGACTTGCCCATGCCGGTAATGACGACCCTGCCCTTGCAGTGCAACAACGCTTCCGCCGCACGGACAAAATCATGATCCAAAGCCGCCGCAATTTCACGCAAACCTTCGGCTTCCGTATTCAATACATCGCGCGCCCAGTCGAGATAAAGTGTGTTTTCCGCCATCAAAGCCACCTTTCGTGCTTGAATTTAGGTTTGTTTTGCCCAAATTAATCGGCTGTAAACTGTTCAAATTCATCGAATCGGCGTAGCATTACCGCCACTTCAACAAACAAACCTATTATGTAAAAGGAATCAGAGATGACTATTTTATCGGACGTTAAAGCATTAGGACAACAAATCTGGTTGGACAACCTCTCCCGTTCGCTGGTACAAAGCGGCGAATTGGCAGAAATGCTGAAACAAGGTGTGTGTGGCGTAACTTCCAATCCTGCCATTTTCCAAAAAGCCTTTGCCGGAGACTCCCTGTACGCCGATGAAGTAGCCGCGCTCAAACAACAAGACCTGACGCCAAAACAACGCTACGAAACCATGGCGGTTGCCGATGTGCAAGCCGCTTGCGACGTGTGCCTTGCCGAACACGAATCCACCGGTGGCAAAACAGGCTTCGTCAGCCTCGAAGTTTCGCCTGAATTGTCCAAAGACGCACAAGGCACGGTTGAAGAAGCGCGCCGCCTGCACGCCGCCATCGGCCGTAAAAATGTCATGATTAAAGTACCGGCAACCGACGAAGGCATCGAAGCGCTTGAAACCCTCGTTTCAGACGGCATCAGCGTCAACCTGACCCTGCTCTTCTCCCGCACCCAAACCCTCAAAGCCTATGCGGCCTACACGCGCGGCATTGCCAAACGTTTGGAAGCAGGACACGACGTTTCCCATATCCAAGTTGTCGCCAGCTTCTTTATTTCCCGTGTCGATGCCGCATTGGACACCACTCTGCCCGAACACCTCAAAGGTAAAGTCGCCATTGCGCTGGCCAAAGCCGCCTATCAAGATTGGGCGCAATACTTCGGCAGCAGCGAATTTGCCGCACTTGCCGAAAAAGGTGCCAACCGCGTACAACTTTTATGGGCATCTACCGGCGTGAAAAACCCTGCCTATCCTGACACTTTGTATGTTGACAGCCTGATTGGCGCCCATACCGTCAACACCGTTCCCGATGCCACACTCAAAGCCTTTATCGACCACGGCACCGCCAAAGCCACTTTGACCGAAGGTGTGGACGAAGCCCAAGCGCAACTTGCCGAAACCGCGAAACTCGGCATTGATGTCGAAACTTTGGCAATTCGTTTGCAGGAAGACGGTTTGAAACAATTTGAAGACGCTTTCGCCAAACTGCTTGCTCCCTTGGCTTAAGCGGATTGAACGGACGGCTGAGAAACTTAAATTATTTTGAAAAGTCTCAGGCCGTCTGAAACCCAAATTCGGGCGTGTATGGCACGCCCTTTTCTATCACGATTTGAATACCGTGCAGGCATACTATCCCTGCCCTACAAAACCACCCTGCCATGTATATAGGACGTTTCGCCCCCAGCCCTACCGGCCTGCTTCATATCGGTTCCCTACTGACCGCCGTCGCCTCCTATGCCGACGCACGCGCTCATCAGGGCAAATGGCTGGTCCGCATTGAAGACCTTGATCCTCCACGCGAAATGCCCGGCGCCGCTGCCGACATTTTGCGCACGCTTGAGGCTTTCGGCTTTGAGTGGGATGGCGAAGTCGCCTATCAAAGCCGCCGTTACGACCTGTATCAAGACACCCTCGACCGCCTCAAAGCAGCCGGACTGGTGTATCCTTGCTATTGCAGCCGCAAAGACTGGCAGGCGGCGGCAACACATGGCGCAGACGGATTTGTATATAACGGCCGTTGCCGCAATCCTCAGCAAAGACCCGACACGCAAAACAAAACGCCGGCATGGCGCATTCAAGCTCCCGATCGCGTGATCGGTTTTTCAGACGGCATTGTCGGACATTACGCACAAAATCTGGCACACGACATCGGCGATTTTGTCCTGCTTCGTGCCGACGGCTATTGGGCATATCAGCTTGCCGTGGTTGCCGACGATGCCGATCAAGGCATAACGCATATTGTCCGCGGTCAGGACTTGCTCGTTTCCACGCCACGCCAAATCTATCTGCAACAATGCCTCGGCGTGCCCACACCGGCCTACGCCCACCTTCCCCTATTGACCAACAACCAAGGGCAAAAATGGTCGAAACAAACCCTTGCCCCGGCTTTGGATTTGAATCAAAAAGAACAACTTCTCCACCAAGTCCTAACCTACCTCAACCTACCCGATGCACCTACCATGAACCGTCCGCAAGAATTGCTCGATTGGGCGGTGACGCACTGGCAAATGGACAAAATCCCAAAATTGTCCATTATCACGGACTGAATTAGCGCAATTACAACAAAATTACTCTAGGTATTACAATATTTCATAAAATTATGTAAGTAATCTTCCGATTCATCCCAAACCACGCCCAAGAAGCGAAAAATCATGTATATTTCAAAAATTTCCTAAAATTGTCACAAACTGATAATTTCAAGGTTGTAACAACATACGGCTGACGCGTTATTTGAGGATGACAAAGCGCGGCAGATCTCCCACGATACAACAAAAAGAATACCGCTATGCCAAGTGCCATTATTGTAGAAGACGAAGTATTAGCAGCAGAACGCTTACGTGTATTATTGGAAGAGTGCAATGTCGTACTGCTCAACGTCTTTCACCATGCCATGCCAGCATTGGAGTGGCTGAGTGTCCACGAAGTCGACATCGTATTTGCCGACATCGGCATGCCGGAAATCGACGGTCTCGAGTTTGTCGAACGCATTAAGCGTACCGCCAAACGCCAGCCGGAAATTGTATTCACCACAGCCTACGAAGAACACGCCCTGCGCGCGTTTGAGCTGGCCGCCGCAGACTATCTGCTCAAACCGATCAAAATGACCCGCCTGCAAACCGCGCTTGACCGCATCATCGAGAAAAACCGCGAAAAAGCAGACAGTTTCACCCATTTCAAAGTGTACAACCGCGAACGCATGGTTGAAATCCCATGGCAACAGGCGCGTTACCTGATGGCGGAACACAAAACCGTCTATCTGTTTACCGGCGACGGCCACAGCTACGAATTACCGAAGACCTTGGTTTACTGGGAAGAATTGCTGGGCGACAAAGTCATCCGCATCCACCGCAACGCCCTCGTCTTCCGCCACACCCTCGACAGCCTGATTCGACTGGACGATGACGAAAACGACGAATCCGCATCCACATGGGGCGCAAAAATTCTCGATATTCCGACCCCATTGCCCGTCAGCCGCCGGCAACTGTCCACCCTGCGGAAAATTATTAAAAACAGCATCTAACAATGCACTCCTTGACTGGCTCTTTTTAAATCAAAGGCCGTCTGAAAAGATATTTTCAGACGGCCTTTTAACTTCTCAGCTCAATAGTAGAAATTTTAAAAAAAGAATAGTCCAAGTCTGTCGTTTGGCTTTATCCAAGCTCTCAATTTGATTAAACCTTGTTATATCCACAAACAAGGCTTTCCATTTTTTAATCCAGCATCTCTCAATTACTACCACTCAACAGAAAAGGCCGTCTGAAAAATTCAGACGGCCTCGATACTTAAGCCTTACAGATTAAAAGAACAATTCACGCCAGCTGATGCGTTTGAGTCCGCATGTACGGCCTTGTACTTCCAGGCTAACCAGTTGGTTAGACAAGAGACTGCGATCGCCTTTGGTTGCAAAACATTTATTGTTTGGCACGCTCGGCGTAGCGTTCAACTCCTTATCCGTACCTGTACCGCCACTATCGCCATCGGCAGTTACCGGAGAATCGTCAGCTTTGCTGGAATTCATATAAGTAAAGTTGATAACGCCATCAAAAGTCATACCGTTGGCGTAATAAATCTGACCATTATTTTCACGTTTGTAGATAAATGTACGATCCTTGCGGGAGATACGCGCATCACGCAAGCCCAAACGACCGCCGTTTTCGGCATTTACGCCCAGAATAATCGTTTTCGCTGTCGTTTGTGTGGATGTACTGTCCGGCAAACAAACATCGGTACTGGAGGAATCAGTATGAATTGTTTTGGTTTCATACTTACGAATGGTTACAACGGCTGTACGCAAAATCATCGTCGGTTTGACAGTCACACGTTCATTCGGATCTAAAGTCAGACTCCAGCCTTTTTTGTCTTTGCCTACCTTATTGTCGCTAACATAAATATGTTCGCCGTCACTTTCTCTGGTTTGCTGTTCCAACTCACTGCTGTTTGCCAAAACTGCTTTTTTGGATTCATCAGTAGACACATCGTCGTAAATACCATAAACGGCATTGATTTGGCCATTGGTATTGGTCAATTCATTCTGATAAATCTCGCTACCCGTACCAAAAATAACGACATACTTATCTTTACTGCGGCGTGATACCGCAGGCGCAGAAGTAATCGGTTGATTACCCGATCCTTGGAAAATCATTTGCGCAGACCATTTGGACGGAGTTTCACCACTCAAGTCAAAGCGGAACATATTGCCGTAACGGTCGCCGGCATAAGCAATATCGACAATACCGTCAAAATCGGTGTCTACCAAAGTAGGAGTAGAGAGACCGCCTTTGCCATTCGGCGCAGGAATTTTAGCCAAGAGCTTGCCGGCACTGGAAACATTTTTACCGGTATCTTGCGTACCAGCTTCTTTACCCGTCATATCATAGATATACAAAGCCGTTTCATTGTCGGCACTGTTCACATCCTCAGTACGATAGCCGCTGGCCAAGAAACCCGAATAACGCACATTCGATTCCAGATTAACCGGGGTAGTATCGCGCTTGATAGACACACGACCAATTTGTGTCGAACCAATGGTATACCCCAGCTTATTACCAGAGCCTTTTTCTGTTTCAAACAAAGGTACAGTCTTATTCCAACCACTACGATCACTGTTCGCCACTGCACCAATATTCAACGCATACGCACCGCGTCCACCTTGACCCATCGCACCAAACATAAAGGTTTGCTTATCAGGCGTTTGGCGGAGAACAAAACCACCATTAACCATATAGCGGTGCGGCGTGCTGGAGCCGTAACCATCGCGAGCGACATCTTTCAGAACCTTGCCCAAAGTTGTCGCTTGACCTTGATCGTCCTCACGCTCCATGCCTGCCGGAATATAGCTGAGTTTCAAGTCATAAGGATTGCTAGTCGTACCATTACGGAAAATATGTACCATGCCGTCATTGGCAGCGGCGACCAAAAACTCTTGACGGTTGTCGCGCTTATCGCCAATAGCTGCAACCGAACCATCTAAAATATCACCTAGATTACGTTCATCTTTACTTGAATCAGCAGAATCTGTCGGACGAATTCGATAAGACTGGCTATAACCTTTTGTCTCCGCATCCGCTTTGATAATTTCATCACTACCTGCTCGACCAGTCCATTTCAGCAATGCATTTTTCCATTCCAACTTATCTTTCGCACTGCCGTCTGAAATGCCAAAATCGGCATTTGAAGCCTCATTGTCTGCAACTCTATCGATGAAATAGGTCTTGCTGCCGTCCTTAACCAAAGTAAGGCGGTTATTAAATGATGGCTGGTCAAACTTTGTCGTATTGATAGGCGTACCATCGCGGTTCAATTTATAAAACCGCAATTGACTACTCCAAGAGCTGGTATTCAAATGAACCGTTGCCGCCATATCGGGAATACCTGTACTGGTCGTTGCAGGCGCAGTTGAAGATGTTCCCTCAAATTTTGTTATTTTACTGTCATTTTCAATATTGTCGACAATGGTCTTGAAAGCATCGAGCAACTTTTCAGGTTTTGAGGCATTGAAATACCAGTCTGGGCGACTGGCACCCTTTTCCAGATACTCTCTCCCGACTTTAGAGATTCCCTCACCAAAGCCCACGGTAAAAGTCTGAACCAATTGCTTACTATAATCTAAACCTTTAGGGTCGTTTGGATCACCATCCCAGCTCTTACCTGCATCATCTTTGCCATCTTTTTCTGTTTTGATGTCTTTTTCTGCCAAAGTCTGACTAAAGAATCGCATACCGCGTTTTTCATCCTTATAGTTCCTATCCCAATAAGGAACAATAATTTCGCCAAGGCCTTGGACTTCTTTCTTACCATCTTTTTCACCTAAAAGAACCCAATTCCCTGAAGCATCTTTTGCATAATCAGTATATTGACATTGAAACTTTTTCTCCCCTTCAGGAGTATTCAATCGCGGATCATAATTTGGCAGATCAAAATTTCCTTCAAGGCCGTTTCCTGAAAATTTCTTACCTTGCCCATATTTATCTTCATAAGCTTTTACTTCAGACGGCCCAAAATATTGATATACAGACGTATCCGCACTATGCTCAATAGCACGGTAATAGTTTGAATAATAATAATTTCGATCATAGTTGAAGCTAGTATTACGAGATTTACGCGGATCCTCACCAGAAGCCTGATTACTACAACTTAAGTTCGCATCACCATCAGATACCACAACGACATAGGACTTCTGGCAACGGTATTTGATATTGGGGATAACGAAATTTTTGACGACTTCATAATAACGGCGCGTTGTCGGCGTAGCTTGGTAAGCCAACATCTCATCTACCTTTTTACTGACATATTCCCAGTTTCGACCGGCAGAACCATCCGTAAAGCCTTCAGAATCCTTCATATCGCCTTTGGTATCGTCGGGGCTAGGCAGTTCTGCATATGCGTAAAGAGCATTATTCTCTTTCCTTTTTTTCTCATCCCATTTCCAATACCGAGGATTATTGTGCAAAGTCTGCAAACCCCAGTTAAACTGATCTTTATATTGCGCCAAAACCTGCTTTAATGCCGATTTTGCAATATTGATTTTTTTTTGCTCATCACGGACATGATAATCACCCTTTGCATCAGCCAACATACTGCCCGAGTCATCAATCAAAAACATAATATTGTGTTTGACTTTGGGTTGGCCGTTGATGGAGGTTTCGTTTTGCAGGTAAAACGGAATTTTGGCAAATTGCTGCGTATTTGCCTGAACGGAAAAGCTGATAAGCGCTAAAGCGGAAGCAACGCTTGCATGAATAAGGCGATGGCGGCCTGATGGAGCGTCTTGCATAATGTGTTCTTTTTTCATCGGATAATCTCAGCTAGAAATGACATTGTTTTTATTTTTTATAAGGCTACGATTTTAGCATAAACAGCCTGTTCCATGTTTGATTCGGCTGAATTTCCCTATGCCTGCATTTCAAACACAACAAAAATGAAACAATCTGCCTGATCAGTTTTCAGACGGCCCGACTGGATATTTAGTTCAACCTTACTCATCAAGCATTCCAAAAGCAAGGGATTGTCCCGTAAAGGTAAAACATTTTTAAATTATCGACTCCTTGCTCTATGCTTGAAATCCCTATCATTTTGACTTAAAATACACTGCTTCTACGGCATAGACCGCTATGTCTGAAAAAGCACGTTACACAGCAAAATCAAAGCTGCGGAGCGTGTTTTTTTTTAGCCGAGATTTCCGAAGGCTGTCTTTTTTGTAAACAATTTTATTTTTCAGACGGCCCGACCCATTTTTTCGAACCGACCATCATCAGGCAAACAGGATTCCATCATGACCACTCCAGCTCTTCTCGTTCTCGCTGACGGCAGCGTATTTCACGGCACATCAATCGGTTACGAAGGTTCGACTTCCGGCGAAGTCGTGTTCAACACTTCCATGACCGGCTATCAGGAAATCCTGACCGACCCTTCCTACTGCAAACAAATCGTTACCCTCACCTATCCACATATCGGCAACACCGGCACCAACGCCGAAGATGAAGAAAGCCGCAGCGTTTACGCCGCCGGTTTGATTATCCGCGACCTGCCGCTGTTGCACAGCAACTTCCGCGCATCCGAAAGCCTGCACGACTATTTGGTACGCAACCAAACCGTCGCCATCGCCGACATCGATACCCGCCGCCTGACCACCCTGTTGCGTGAAAAAGGTTCACAAGGCGGTGCAATCTTGACCGGTGCAGATGCCACGGTTGAAAAAGCACAAGAACTGATTGCCGCATTCGGCAGCATGGTCGGCAAAGACTTGGCAAAAGAAGTTTCCTGCACAGAAACTTACGAATGGACCGAAGGCGAATGGGAATTGGGCAAAGGTTTCGTTACCCCTTCCGAACAGCCTTACCACGTCGTCGCCTACGATTTCGGCGTCAAAACCAACATCCTGCGCATGCTCGCCTCGCGCGGTTGCCGCCTGACCGTTGTTCCCGCACAAACCAGCGCGGAAGAAGTATTGGCACTCAATCCTGACGGCGTATTCCTGTCCAACGGCCCCGGCGACCCCGAGCCTTGCGACTACGCCATCAAAGCCGTACAAAAACTGATGGAAAGCGGCAAACCGATTTTCGGTATTTGTTTGGGACACCAGCTGATCAGCCTCGCTATCGGCGCGAAAACCCTGAAAATGCGCTTCAGCCATCACGGTGCCAACCACCCTGTACAAGATTTGGATAGTGGCAAAGTCGTCATTACCAGCCAAAACCACGGTTTCGCCGTCGATGCCGACACTTTGCCTACCAACGCACGCATTACCCACAAATCCTTGTTCGACAACACCTTGCAAGGTATCGAACTGACAGACAAACCCGTGTTCTGCTTCCAAGGCCACCCCGAAGCCAGCCCGGGTCCGCAAGATGTCGGTTATCTGTTTGACAAATTCATTGACAATATCAAAGCAACAAAACAATAAAGCTGATTTTTTCAGACGGCCACACTCAACTCAACAACAGGCCGTCTGAAAACCAAACTTCAAAAATATAAATTCAGGCACACTCTCAACATCTACACAGTCTGAAACCCAACCCTCGAATCAGAAAGGAAGAACCATGACAGAAAAACAAATGCGCATTCTTTCCGTCGTCGCCACCCTGACCGCCGTCGGTATGTACGTTTCCTACATCCCACAAATCCAAAACAACCTTGCCGGCAACCCCGGCTCACCACTGCAACCCCTCGTCGCCGCCATCAACTGCACATTATGGGTTGCCTACGGCTTTTTAAAAGAAAAACGCGACTACCCCGTCATGCTGGCAAACGCCCCGGGCATCATTTTGGGCTTGATTACGTTTGTCACTAGTTTTTAAGGAAGTTTTCAGACGGCCTGTGCAACATAAAAACGCAAAAGGTCGTCTGAAAAAAGATTGTCTTGCCGCAACATTTAATTCAATCAGCAAACCCTCCCCCTCCCGTAGGAGAGGGCTAAGGAGAGTGCAACAGGCCGCAAGGCTTACACAAACAGCAATCCGACAACAAAAATGAACCCGCCCGAAAAACTATTGACCGCCGACAACCCCGCCCTGCGCCAACGCGCCAAAGCCATGCGTCAACAAATGAGCGAGGCGGAAGCAAAATTGTGGCAGCACCTGAGGGCAGGCCGTCTGAACGGCTATAAATTCCGCCGCCAGCAGCCGATGGGAAATTATATTGTTGATTTTATGTGCGTAACGCCTAAGCTGATTGTCGAAGCAGACGGCGGGCAACATACAGAACAAGCCGCATACGACCACGCGCGGACGGCATATCTCAACAGCTTGGGCTTTACCGTGCTGCGTTTTTGGAACCACGAAATTTTGCAGCAGACAAACGATGTACTGGCAGAAATCCTGCGCGTGTTGCAAGAATTGGAAAAGCAGCCTGCACGGTAGCAGATGACTGATTTTGATTGTATTTTGAAAATAATAGGATACAGATTGCCTGAATTGGGCGTTTAAAAGGCCGTCTGAAAAGCAAAAAAAGCAGACTGCACACTCGTTTTCCTTGCGGAATCCTTAACCCCAACAGCCACCCCGTCCTCTCTCCCCGTGGGAGAGAGCTAGAGAGAGGGCAACAAGCCGCAAGGCTTGTATTTTGGGCGGTTAGGGTGTTGGGAAAGATTGCTGCAATTGGGAGAATACCCTCTCCCCAGCCCTCCCCCACGGGGGAGGGAGCAGGTTACAGCGAATTTAAGCGTTACAGGTCGGCTGAAAAAGAATGCCCGGAACATCAACAGCAGGAATTTTTCAGGTAGCCTTTATCGCAAGGCAGATGGAACAAACGCCGCGAGCGTTTTTTTCAGACGACCTTTGAACCCATCGGCAGGGTGTGTGCCGCAAGGCACGCACGCGGTGGGTTGGGGTTGCAGGGGAAATGGAAAACGCGTGCGTGCGTGCGTACCGCACACACCCTACATTCAGGCTACGGCTTGCTTACTAAGTACATTTATTTAGGAATATGAAATGGCGCTCAACAATTTAAGAGATTTACTGGATGATATGAAGAGTAAAAACAGAACGATTGAAGCATTTCCTTTTAATTATAATCAAGGGCAATATGCTGTTATTTTGACCAGATATAAACCTGATGAATCCAAACCGCATCAATCTGCACAAGCAAAATTAGAGTTTTTTAATTTGAATAGTGGTAATTCAATATTTGCATACGCTAATTTTTCTCAAATTAATTTCAAAAATGCTAATGATTTTATTAATTTTTTTAAAATTAATGTTCAAGCTGGTACTGCGACAATCAGAGAAATTTTTCAGAGTTTTAGTAATTTTTTTGCAGATTTCATTCCAACACAAACTAAAAAAGATTTAGACATAATTTATAAAAGGATTGTAGCTACTCGTTTAGAACCTAACTCTCCTAACACTATTTATTGCTATGATGTCCGTAGAAACGGGAAAGATAAGGCTGGTAAGCCTAATCGCAGGAGCGTGGAAAATAGTGAAAAAGCAAAAATTTTGCGCCCAGAGTTATACGAAAAATTTAAAGCCGATAGTAATTACAGTTTTTTCTTTTCAGATAATCCAAGTGATGAAAAAACAGATGCAGAAATAATTAGAGAAGTTACCAATCGTCAATAATCCAAATTATTCAAAAGAAAGACCCACCCATGCCCAAACGTACCGACCTAAAATCCATCCTTATCATCGGCGCCGGCCCTATCGTTATCGGTCAGGCCTGCGAATTTGACTATTCGGGCGCACAGGCCTGTAAGGCTTTGCGTGAAGAAGGCTATAAAGTCATTCTGGTGAATTCCAACCCCGCCACCATCATGACCGACCCTGAAATGGCGGATGTTACCTACATCGAGCCGATTATGTGGCAGACGGTGGAGAAGATTATCACCAAAGAGCGACCTGATGCGATTCTGCCTACCATGGGCGGCCAGACTGCGCTGAACTGTGCGCTGGATTTGGCGCGCAACGGCGTATTGGCGAAATACAACGTCGAGCTGATTGGTGCGACCGAAGACGCGATTGACAAAGCGGAAGACCGCGGCCGCTTTAAAGAAGCGATGGAAAAAATCGGTTTGTCTTGCCCGAAATCTTTTGTCTGCCACACCATGAACGAAGCTTTGGCAGCGCAAGAACAGGTCGGCTTCCCTACCCTGATTCGCCCTTCTTTCACGATGGGTGGTTCGGGTGGCGGTATTGCCTACAATAAAGACGAGTTCTTGGCAATTTGCGAACGCGGTTTTGATGCGTCGCCTACGCATGAATTGCTGATTGAGCAGTCTGTTCTCGGCTGGAAAGAGTACGAGATGGAGGTTGTACGTGATAAAAACGACAACTGTATCATTATCTGCTCGATTGAAAACTTTGACCCGATGGGCGTGCATACGGGCGACTCCATCACTGTTGCGCCTGCACAAACATTGACCGACAAAGAATACCAAATCATGCGTAATGCTTCGTTGGCAGTGTTGCGCGAAATCGGCGTGGACACGGGCGGCTCAAACGTTCAGTTTGCAGTAAACCCTGAAAACGGCGAGATGATTGTCATTGAGATGAACCCGCGCGTGAGCCGTTCTTCCGCGTTGGCATCTAAAGCAACCGGCTTCCCGATTGCTAAAGTAGCGGCCAAACTGGCTGTCGGCTTTACGCTGGACGAGTTGCGCAACGACATTACCGGCGGCCGCACGCCCGCGTCGTTCGAGCCTTCCATCGACTATGTGGTAACCAAAATCCCGCGTTTTGCGTTTGAAAAATTCCCTGCCGCAGACGACCGCCTGACCACGCAGATGAAATCTGTGGGCGAAGTGATGGCAATGGGCCGTACCATTCAAGAAAGTTTCCAAAAAGCCTTGCGCGGTTTGGAAACAGGCTTGTGCGGTTTCAATCCTCGCAGCGAAGACAAAGCGGAAATCCGCCGCGAACTGGCCAATCCGGGTCCTGAGCGCATGCTTTTTGTAGCCGATGCGTTCCGCGCAGGCTTCACACTGGAAGAAATCCACGAAATCTGCACCATCGATCCTTGGTTCTTGGCGCAAATCGAAGACTTGGTGAAAGAAGAAAAATCGGTTTCAGACGGCCAGTTGCAAGATTTAGATTACGCCGCTTTACGCCGTCTGAAACGCAAAGGCTTCTCTGACAAACGTTTGGCACAATTATTGAACGTAAGCGAAAAAGAAATCCGCGAACACCGCTACGCGCTGAAACTGCATCCGGTTTACAAACGCGTTGACACCTGTGCCGCCGAGTTTGCTACCGAAACCGCCTACCTCTACTCCACTTACGAAGAAGAATGCGAATCCCGTCCTTCCGACCGTAAAAAAGTGATGATTCTCGGCGGCGGTCCAAACCGTATCGGCCAAGGTATTGAATTTGACTACTGCTGCGTTCATGCCGCACTCGCCCTGCGCGAATCCGGTTTTGAAACCATCATGGTCAACTGCAACCCCGAAACCGTGTCCACCGACTTCGACACCAGCGACCGCCTGTACTTCGAGCCGCTGACATTGGAAGACGTATTGGAAATCGTTCGCACCGAAAACCCATGGGGCGTGATTGTTCATTACGGCGGCCAAACTCCGCTCAAACTGGCCAATGCCTTGGTGGCAAACGGCGTAAACATCATCGGCACATCTGCCGACAGCATCGACGCTGCCGAAGACCGCGAACGCTTCCAAAAAGTATTGAACGACTTAGGCCTGCGTCAACCTCCTAACCGCATCGCCCACAACGAAGAAGAAGCACTCGTGAAAGCCGAAGAAATCGGTTATCCGTTGGTTGTCCGTCCTTCTTACGTACTCGGCGGCCGCGCCATGCAGATTGTTCACTCTGCAGAAGAGTTGCAAAAATACATGCGTGAAGCCGTACAAGTTTCCGAAGACAGCCCCGTATTGCTCGACTTCTTCTTGAACAACGCCATCGAAGTGGACGTAGACTGCGTTTCAGACGGCCAAGACGTCGTGATCGGCGGCATCATGCAACACGTCGAACAAGCAGGTATCCACTCCGGCGACTCCGGCTGCTCATTGCCTCCATACTCATTGGACGAAGAAATTCAAGACGAAATCCGCCGTCAAACCAAAGCCATGGCATACGCACTGGGCGTGGTCGGCTTGATGAACGTACAGTTTGCCGTACAAGACGGCGTGGTCTTCGTACTGGAAGTAAACCCACGTGCCAGCCGTACCGTACCGTTCGTATCCAAAGCCACCGGCGTACCGCTTGCCAAAGTCGGCGCACGCGTGATGGCAGGCATTTTGCTGAAAGAGCAAGGTGTAGAAAAAGAAGTCATCCCGGACTTCTACGCCGTTAAAGAAGCCGTGTTCCCATTCATCAAATTCCCGGGTGTGGACACCATTCTCGGCCCTGAAATGCGCTCTACCGGCGAAGTCATGGGCGTAGGCGCAAGCTTTGGCGAAGCCTACTTCAAAGCCCAACTCGGTGCAGGCGAACGCTTGAGCACAACCGGCAAAGTGTTCCTCGCCGTACGCGACGAAGACAAACCGCTCATCGTCAAAACCGCACAAAACTTCCAAGCACTCGGCTACGGTGTCTGCGCCACACGCGGTACCGCCGAATACTTGAAAGAACACGGTATCATCGTGCAAGCGGTTAACAAAGTGCAGGAAGGCCGCCCACACATCGTGGACGCAATTAAAAACGGCGAAATCGCACTGGTGGTCAACACCGTCGGCAGCACAGTGCAATCTGTCACCGACAGCCACAGCATCCGCCGCACCTCCCTCACCCAACGCGTACCGCAATACACCACCATCGCCGGCGGCGAAGCCATGAGCGAAGGCGCAAAAAGCCGCGAACACTTGGGCGTGTACAGCGTACAGGAATTGCATGGCCGTCTGAAAAACAAAGCCTAATCAATCCTAGCGGATTTAAAGCTAAAAGGCCGTCTGAAACCTGCTTGCTCAGTTTCAGACGGCCTTTCTGCAAAAATAAGGAAAACGTAATGAAACAAACCATTCAAGAAAAACTGACTCAAATTTCACTTACCGAACCGCTGCACTTTCTGCTGGCGGCGGAGAGCGGAAGCCGCGCATGGGGCTTTGCTTCGCCCGACAGCGATTATGACGTTCGCGCTGTTTATATCCGTCCGCAAGAACATTATCTGCAAATCGATGAAGCAAAAGATACGTTTGAATTTATTGAAAACCAATGGTTTGACGTAGGCGGCTGGGACATCCGCAAGGCTTTGCGCCTATTGAGAAAAAGCAATGCTGTATTGCTGGAATGGCTGCGTTCGCCGATTGTTTATACACAAGATGAGGCATTCATAGGCCGTCTGAACGAACTTGCGCCTCAATACGTCCAAGCCGCCGCGTTGTTGCACCATTATCGCGGTATCGCCGGCAATGCTTTGAAAGCCATGGATTTGGCGCAGCCGATTAAATTGAAGAAATGGTTTTACGTCTTGCGCCCTTTATTGGCGGCTCGCTGGGCAGTGAAACAAGGCGGTATTCCGCCAATGACTTTGGTTGAGTTGATGAATGAGTGGCAGACAGATTGTGCTACCCAAATTACTGATCTGGTCGCATTAAAAGCAGGGCAGAACGAAAGTTATCTGCACACATTATCTCCAGAGCTGCAAAAGCTGACTGTTGATCTATATAACGAAGTTTCTGCCTTGTCTGCCCCTGCTACCGAACCTGCCGGTAGCAGGCCTTTGAACGAATTGTTCCGCTCCACCTTGGCAACCATTTATCCGTAAAAGGCCGTCTGAATATGCTGACCCTCGAAGACTTGCACACGCAAAACCTGATTCTGCTTGAAGCCGTGTCCGGCAGCCGCGCCTACGGTTTGGCAACGCCCGAGTCCGATACCGACATCAAAGGCGTGTTTTACCTGCCCAAATCCATGTTTTACGGCATGGAATACATCCCACAAATCAGCAATGAAACTAACGATATTGTATATTACGAACTGGGACGGTTTATCGAATTGCTGTTGCAAAGTAATCCAAACACGCTGGAGCTGCTGGCTTCCCCTTCCGACTGCGTGCGATACCGTTCACCATTGATGGATGCGTTCAAAACCGAATGGTTTATCTCCAAAACCTGCCAGCAAAGTTTTGCAGGCTATGCCTACGGACAAATCAAAAAAGCACGGGGATTGAATAAAAAAATCAGCAATCCGATGCCGTCTGAAAAGAAAAGCATCCTTGAT
This sequence comes from Neisseria sp. HMSC064D07, assembly GCF_001837185.1. Taxonomy (NCBI): domain Bacteria; kingdom Pseudomonadati; phylum Pseudomonadota; class Betaproteobacteria; order Neisseriales; family Neisseriaceae; genus Neisseria; species Neisseria sp. HMSC064D07. The sequence goes on from NZ_KV831642.1 coordinate 20,752, forward strand.
TTCTGCCACATCATAGAAGGCAGGCAAACTGTACCGTTACCGTACTGGCTTACACAACGCGGAATGGAACAAAGGCGTGTAGGCTTAATCAAAATAGCCCACGCCCGAGAACTTTATGCCCTGTTTTACGATGCCGACGGCACACTTGGCTACCACGGTATTGCACCCAAACCCGAAGCCACAACGCTGTCACTCAGCACTATTCCAGAAGGCGAAACACCGCTTGCCCATCTATCCTTCAACCAAGACGGATACAGCAGCTACTGCCACGAATATGCCTCTTATCAACAATGGCTGACAGAACGCAACGAAACACGCTATCAAGGCACGCAGGCGCACGGCCAAGGTTACGATGCAAAAAATATGATGCACACCTTCCGCCTGCTTGAGACCGCACACGATATTGCCCTTCATGGCGAAATCCGTCCACGCCGTCCCAATCGTGACGAATTGCTGGCCATCAAGCGCGGCTCTTTTCCTTACGATGAACTGTTGGTGCGTGCAGAAACATTGATTAACGAAGTAGAAAATTTGTTCGCCCAGTCCGATCTGCCGGAAGCTGTAAACAGCACTTTGGCAATCAATGCCCTTGTCGAAATCCGAACCAAGATTTACGGATAAGAGAATCAAAAACAGAGGCCGTCTGAAATTATGTGTTTCCGCTTTTCAGACGGCCTTTTCATATTTCAAATTCCAACCGTCTATCCATCAAAACAACCTTTTCTGCCATCTCCAAACAAGCAATAGCAACATGAAATATAATTTCGTTATTGATTGGATTCATACGACAAAATTGTTGTTTTTTCATCATAATCCAAAAATATCGAGTTTAACGCCTATTCTCCTTGCTTTATAATGGCCGTCTGAAATAAAAATACAATTAAAGCAGAAGCATGTCTTTGCAACTTAAGCAGATTTGCATAATTGAATATATGCTTTAATCATAATAATGATAAAATAATACGGCTTTCCTCTAAATTAAAGGGAAAACTGCACAAGAAACGGAAAATAAAATGAGTGTCGGATTATTGCGTGTTTTGGTTCAAAGCCAGACCATCTCAAATCAACAAGCGGAACATTACAACACCCTTTTACAATCAGGCAAAGAAATCCTACCCAACCTGTTTTCAGACGGCATCATCTCCCCTAAAGCTTTGGGAGAGTTAGTCGCGCGTGTATTCAGCTATCCTCTTTTGGATTTGCACTACTACCCGCGCAATAATGTAGTCAGCGACATTCTGACGGAAGAGCAAATGGTGCAAAACCGTTGCATTCCAATTTTCAAACGTGGACGCAAGGTTTATTTCGCCGTATCCGATCCAACCCAAATCCAAAACTTTCAAAAAATCGCTTTTGCTTCAGGTTTAAGTGTCGACTTGGTAGTGGTTCCAGACGACCAGCTCAGCTCATTACTGGAATGGTTGGGCCAACGTTCGACCACCATTCTGAAAGAAATCAACGACGAACATGAAGCAACGCAGCAATCTCAGTCGCTTTATATCGATAACGAAGAGGCTGAAGACGGCCCCATCCCCCGTTTCATCCACAAAACCTTATCCGATGCCCTGAACGCAGGCGCATCGGACATCCACTTTGAATTCTACGAACAAATGGCGCGCGTCCGTTTCCGTGTGGACGGACAATTGCGTGAAGTCGTACAGCCGCCTGTTGCCGTACGCGGCCAGTTGGCATCGCGTATCAAAGTGATGGCGCGTTTGGATATTTCCGAAAAACGTATTCCGCAAGACGGTAGAATTCAAATTGCCTTCCATAAACACGGCCGTCCGATTGACTTCCGTGTCAGCACGTTGCCGACATTGTTTGGCGAAAAAGTGGTAATGCGTATCCTAAATTCCGATGGTACATCGCTCAATATCGACCAGCTCGGTTTAGAGCCTTTCCAAAAAGAAATGCTGCTTGAGGCCATCAACCGCCCTTACGGCATGGTATTGGTTACCGGCCCGACAGGTTCGGGCAAAACCGTTTCTCTCTACACCTGTCTGAGTATTTTAAATACGGAAGATGTAAACATTTCGACGGCAGAAGATCCGGCCGAGATTAACCTGCCGGGCGTCAACCAAGTCAACGTCAATGAAAAACAAGGTCTGACGTTTGCCGCCGCACTCCGATCCTTCTTGCGTCAAGATCCTGATATTATTATGGTCGGTGAGATTCGTGACTTGGAAACCGCCGACATCGCCATTAAAGCCGCCCAAACCGGCCACATGGTTTTCTCTACCCTGCATACCAATAACGCACCGGCCACTCTGTCCCGCCTTTTGAATATGGGCGTAGCGCCTTTCAATATCGCCAGCTCGGTCAGCCTGATTATGGCGCAAAGGCTGTTGCGCAGACTGTGTCCAAACTGCAAACGCGAAGTTGAGCGCCCGCCGGTTCCGGCATTGAAAAAAGCCGGCTTTACCGATGCGGACTTGGCTCAAGATTGGAAACTCTACCGCCCGGTTGGTTGCGACAGCTGCCGCGGCAAAGGCTTTAAAGGCCGCGTCGGTATTTATGAAGTCATGCCGGTCAGCGACGAAATGCAAAAAGTCATTATGAACAACGGTACGGAAGTTGATATCATGAACATGGCCTACCAGGAAGGCATGGTAGACTTGCGTCGTGCCGGCCTCATGAAAGTCATGCAAGGCCTGACCTCGTTGGAAGAAGTGACTGCTCATACCAATGACTAAACTGCCATATTTTCAAAATTAAAATAAAGCGGCACGGGGAAACAGTCCGCTTTATTTCTTACTAACAAGGGATAACTCATGGCTCAAGCAGAGCAAAAAAGAAGTCTGTTCGGCTCAAGAAGCAAAGGCAAGCGTTTTACATTTGAAGGAAAAAATACCGAGACCGAACGTCTTGTCCGTGGTGAAGTAGTTGCCAAAGACGAAGAAGAAGCACGCAAAAAACTCCAACGCAGAGGCATTCGTCCTTTGCGTATCAGTAAGGTCAAAACCGCACGCAAACGCCGTATTACCCAAGAAGACATTACAGTGTTCACCCGCCAACTGGCAACGATGATGAAGGCAGGCTTGCCGCTGATGCAGGCTTTTGAAATCGTTGCGCGTGGCCACTCCAATCCGAGCATGACCGAAATGCTGATGCAGGTTCGCTCCGATGTCGAACAAGGTAGCGCATTAGGCAAATCGTTCTCCAAATATCCAAAATATTTCGACCGTTTCTATTGCAATCTGGTCAGCGCAGGCGAATCCGGCGGCGTACTGGAAAGCCTATTGGACAAACTGGCTGTCTATAAAGAAAAAACCCAGGCCATTAAGAAAAAGGTTAAAACCGCACTGACCTACCCAATTGCCATTATCGTGGTGGCGATTGCGCTTATCTTCATCATGATGATGTTTGTACTGCCTGCCTTTAAAGAAGTTTATGCCAATATGGGTGCAGAGCTGCCAAGCCTTACCCAACTCGTCATGAGCTTATCCGATTTATTCGTCGACTATGGCTGGATTATGATCATCCTTTTGATTGTTTCCGCCTTCGGTCTGTACAAACTCCATGAAAAATCGCCTACTTTCCAAAAACGAATCGATGCTTTGATTTTGAGACTGCCTGTTTTTGGCACCATCGTCCGAAAAGCAACCATCGCCCGTTGGGCGCGTACGACCTCCACCCTCTTCGCAGCCGGTGTTCCTTTAGTGGAAGTATTAGATTCAGTTGCAGGCGCATCTGGCAATATTCTCTATGAAGAAGCCACTCAAGACATTCGAGCCAAGGTAACCCAAGGTCTGTCACTGACATCCAGTATGCAAAGTACTGATATGTTCCCCAATATGGTGATCCAAATGGTGGCCATCGGCGAAGAGTCAGGCTCTTTGGACGATATGCTGAACAAAACAGCCGAATTCTACGAAGATGAAGTAGACAACTCCGTCTCCCGATTGTCTCACTTGATGGAACCTATCATCATGGTGGTATTGGGTTCGCTCATCGGTATCTTGCTGATTGCCATGTATCTGCCGTTGTTTAACTTGGGTAATGTCGTAGGTTGATATGCTTAATAGTATTTACTCTGCCATTGACACCCTCTCCGTTCTTGCACCATTCGCTATTCCTTTAGCCGTTATTTTAGGATTGCTGATTGGCAGCTTTCTGAACGTTGTCATTTATCGCACGCCGATAATGATGGAACGCGAATGGACACAATTTTCTAAAGAGCATTTGGGTATCGAACTGACAGACGAAGAAAAACAGCCATTTAATCTGCACAAACCAGATTCACGCTGCCCAAAATGTAAAAGCCCAGTCAAACTTTGGCAAAACATCCCCATCCTCAGCTATGTTTTACTGGGTGGGAAATGCCACTCCTGCAAAACCGCTATCGGCATACGCTATCCACTGATTGAGCTGCTGACAGGCGTCTTATTCGGTATTGTCGCGTGGCAATACGGCTGGTCATGGGCAACTATTGGCGGATTAATTCTAACTGCCATACTGATTGCACTGACCTTTATCGATGCCGATACGCAATATTTGCCCGACAGCCTGACTCAGCCCCTAATTTGGATCGGCCTGCTGTTTAATCTGAATGACACATTCGTGCCCCTGCATCCAGCCGTTTTAGGCGCAATCGCAGGCTATATGAGCCTTTATACTTTATGCGCCGTCTATAAACTTCTGACCGGTAAAATCGGCATGGGCAATGGCGACTTCAAACTTTTGGCCGCGCTCGGTGCATGGCTGGGCGTAGGTATCTTGCCTGTTCTGATCTTCATGGCTGCCTTGGTCGGACTGGTGGGCGCACTCATTGCCCGCGTCGGCAAAGGCCAATATTTTGCTTTTGGTCCCAGCCTTGCTGTGGCAGGATGGATTATTTTAGTTGCCAATGCACCTATTACCCAACTGGTACAATGGTGGCTCGTACAATCAGGATTCCGATAATGACATTATGGATAGGCTTGACCGGCGGTATCGGCAGCGGCAAATCATCTATTGCCCAAATGTTTGCCGAACTTGGCGTACCCATTATCGATGCCGATGCCATCAGCCGCTCACTGACCGCTGAAAACGGCGAAGCCCTTCCTGCCATCCACCAACTTTTCGGCGATGAGGTTTTTGACAGCGAAGGCCGTCTGAATCGTATGACTTTACGGGAAAAAGTTTTCAGACGGCCTCAATCCAAAAAACAACTGGAAAACCTGCTTCTACCGTTAATCTTAAACAAAATCCAACAGCAGAAACAACAACTTGCTTCCTCTACTTACGGCATTATCGATGTCCCGCTTTTAGTTGAGAATCTGGCATTTAAAGCGGAGACCGACCACATTTTGGTTGTAGATGTTCCAGAGTCCGTCCAAATCGAACGCGTACACCAACGCAATGGTTTTTCAGACGAACAAACGCGACAAATCATGGCCACCCAAGCTTCCCGATCTGACAGACTGCTGCATGCCGACGATGTATTGGACAATACCCATAGCATGGAAGAAGCAAAAATCAAGGTTGCCCACTTGCATCAATACTATCAATCCATTGCACAAACTCTGAAAGAAACTGCATGACCGCTCCTGTTGTAAAATGCCCAACCTGCCACAAAGAAGTCGTTTGGAACACCGACAGCCCCTACCGCCCTTTCTGCAGCAAACGGTGCAAACTCATTGATTTAGGCGAATGGGCACAAGAAAAATACACCGTTTCTTCGGAAGACGACCCCTTTTCAGACCTGTTGGACGGCAAATAAACTGCGCAGCCTTCTTCAGCCTATCCAAAACAGGCTCAAAACAGTAAAATACCCTCTTTATTCCAACCTATTCCATCCACCATGCTCACCTTCCAACAAATTATTTTCAAATTACAAAACTACTGGGCAGACAAAGGCTGCACCGTGATCCAACCTTTCGATATGGAAGTCGGTGCCGGTACTTCGCATCCAGCCACCTGCCTGCGTGCATTAGGCCCGGAGCCTTGGTTTGCCGCTTACGTTCAACCCAGCCGCCGCCCTAAAGACGGCCGCTATGGCGACAACCCTAACCGCCTGCAACACTACTATCAATTCCAAGTTGCGCTCAAACCTGCACCGGCCAATATTCAAGACCTCTACCTCGACTCCCTGCGCGAATTGGGTATCGACCCTAAAGTACACGACATCCGTTTTGTCGAAGATGACTGGGAAAACCCTACTCTCGGAGCTTGGGGCTTGGGTTGGGAAGTTTGGCTCAACGGCATGGAAGTAACCCAATTCACCTATTTCCAACAAGTCGGCGGTATCGACTGCTCCCCTGTACTTGGTGAAATTACCTACGGTATCGAGCGTCTCGCCATGTATCTGCAAGGCGTGGAAAACGTGTACGACCTCGTTTGGGCAAAAACCCTTGATGGCAACATCGTCACTTACGGCGACGTTTATCATCAAAACGAAGTCGAACAATCCACCTACAACTTCGAATACAGCGATGCCGATTGGCTCTTGCGCCAATTCAACGACTATGAAGAACAAGCCAAACGCCTGCTTGCAGTTGAAGACACCAGTCTTGCCCTGCCTGCTTACGAGCTTGTACTCAAAGCCGGTCATACGTTCAACCTCTTGGATGCACGCGGTGCCATTTCTGTTACCGAACGCGCAACCTACATCGGCCGTATTCGCGCACTGAGCCGTATCGTTGCTCAAAAATTCGTTGAAAGCCGCGAGAAACTGGGCTTCCCGTTACTTAAAAACCAATAAGCCCGCACATGCTTACCACGCCGCCCTTTGATACATTCAAGTGGCGGCGTTTCTATTTTCAGACGGCCTAACGTCGATGCCATCGCAAACACTTCCTGCCTGCTTTCAGGTAAAATAAGCCCTTTATTACATAACCCGTCTGAAAACATGAGTTCATCCTCTACTGCAAAAATTCCCTTTTTCTTACTTTCCCTCGTTGCCATCATTCTTGACCAACTGAGCAAATGGGAAATCTTGAAACACTTTACCGAAGGCGAACGCCTCAATATCATTCCAGACTTTTTTGACCTGACGCTTGCCTATAATCCAGGCGCGGCATTCAGCTTTTTGGCCGACCAAGGCGGCTGGCAAAAATTCTTCTTTTTAGGTCTGGCCGTCGTCATCAGCCTGTATTTGGCCCGTGCCATCTGGCGCGATGAGTTTGGCCGCTGGGGCAAATTAGGAGCGGCCATGATTATCGGTGGCGCGATTGGCAATGTGGTTGACCGTCTGATTCACGGCCATGTTGTCGATTTTCTGCTTTTCTATTGGCAAAACTGGTTCTACCCCGCATTTAACATTGCCGACAGCTTTATCTGCGTTGGCGCAGTTTGCTTGGTATTAGATGGTTTGCTGCACAAAAAAACACCTTCAAACGACACAAAGGCCGTCTGAAAACGGAACACACATGACTCAAAAAACCATTATCCTTGCCAATCCCCGCGGCTTCTGTGCCGGTGTTGACCGCGCCATCAGCATTGTTGAACGTGCACTCGAAGAATTCGGCGCGCCCATTTACGTCCGCCATGAAGTCGTTCACAACAAATTCGTCGTGGACAATCTGCGGGCAAAAGGTGCCGTCTTTGTCGATGACTTGGCGGATGTCCCAAAGGGTGCCACACTGATTTACTCTGCTCACGGCGTATCCAAAGCCGTACAGGAAGAAGCGGTGCAACGTGGTTTCCGCGTTTTTGATGCCACCTGCCCTTTGGTAACCAAAGTCCATAAAGAAGTAGCCCGCCTTGATGAGCAAGATTACGAAATCGTCATGATCGGCCACAAAGGCCACGTCGAAGTAGAAGGTACAATGGGACAATTGCCTCCAGGTAAAATGTTTCTGGTTGAGACAGTGGAAGATGTAGCCAGACTGAACGTCAAAAATCCTGACAAACTTGCCTACGTCAGCCAAACCACTTTATCGGTAGACGAAACCAAAGACATTATTGCGGCTTTGAATCAACGCTTCCCCAATATCCGCAATCCGCATAAAGAAGACATTTGCTACGCCACAACCAACCGCCAAACCGCTGTTAAAGAATTGGCCGAAGAATGCGATCTCGTAATTGTTGTCGGCTCGCCCAACTCTTCCAACAGCAACCGCTTGCGTGAAGTAGCCGCATTGCGCGGAGTTGATGCTTATATGGTCGATAATGCTTCCTATCTGAAAAAAGAATGGTTTGAAAACAAAACCAAGGTCGGTGTAACTGCCGGTGCATCTGCGCCCGAAGTCTTAGTTCGAGAAGTCTTACAAACCATTCAAGATTGGGGACATGAGACCATACGCGAAGGAGAAGGCGCAGAAGAAAGCATTGTATTTGTCTTGCCCAAAGAGTTACGTCGCGAGGGCGAAAACAAGCAAATCCTAAATAAAGGGTAAGTTTGTTATTTGCTTTATTTGAAAACTTAAGGCCGTCTGAAAACTTTCAGACGGCCTGAGACCTTTGCAAAAAAGCC
>NZ_KV831643.1:0-18508 GCF_001837185.1 Neisseria sp. HMSC064D07
ATTTTGGGGAATTTTGCAAAGGTCTCGGCCTTTGCTTTGCTTCAAATAATCAACTCAAAATTAATTTGAACCGACTTTGATTTTTTGCCACAAGTTAACAGACAGTTTTTTCGCATCTGCGCTCATTTGAGGCATGACGAAACCGTCTTTCATGTCTTGCTCGTTCGGGAAAATAGAGCGAGTGTTCACCAGCTCTGCAGGCATTTTTTCGCGTGCAGGTTTGCTGGCCGGTGCGAAGGTTACGGCGATACCGTTTTTCGCAGCCACTTCGGGATCAAGTGTGTAGTTGATGTATTTGTGGGCATTGACGATGTTTTTCGCATCGGCCGGAATCAGCCAAGATTCAATCCAGAAGCCCATGCCTTTCGGCGTCAACACTTCGACGCCGACATTGTTCTTCACTTCTTCAGAACGCGCTTTGGCCAAGTTCAAGTCACCGCCGTTACCTGCTGCCAAGCAGATATCGCCGCGCGCCAACTCGTCAATGATGGAAGGGCTGAAACGTTTTACATCAGGACGGATAGACTTCAACACTTCCGCCGCCGCTTTCAAATCTTCAGGATTCGAGCCTTTAGGATCTTTACCCAAGTAGTTCAACAAAATTGGGAACATTTCGCTCGGTGTATCCCACAAAGCGATGCCGCAAGATTTCAGCTTGTTGGTGTATTCGGGTTTGAACAGCAAGTCCCAGCCGTTTTCAGGCAGTTGACCGCCCAAAAGTTCCTTGCCTTTCGCGGTAATCGCCAAAGTGTTCACGCCGGAGAAATAAGGAACGGCGTATTGATTACCCGGGTCGGCGGTTTCCAACATCTTCAGCAATTCAGGGTCGATGTTTTTGTAGTTCGGAATCAGATCCTTATTGATTTTTTGGTATGCACCTGCCTCAATTTGACGTGGCAGGAAGGCAATACCGGGCACAACCAAGTCATAGCCGGATTTACCGGTCAGCATTTTGGCTTCCAGCGTTTCATTGTTTTCATACAAATCGTAAGTCAGCTTCAAATTGTTGGCTTTTTTGAAGTCTTCGACTGTACTTTCGTCAACGTAGTTTGACCAGTTGTAGATATTCAAAGTATCGGTGGCGGCTGCTTCGGCATTGGCAGCAGGCGCGCTGCCTGCTTGAGGTTGCTCGGCTTTTTTCTCGCCACCGCCGCACGCGGCCAAAGACAATGCGGCCAATACGGCTAATACAGATTTTTTCATACGGGCAGATTCCTGATGAAAGAGTGGTTAATGTCAATAAATAAGAAACCCTGCACCCCATAAACACCCCGGCGCAGAGTTAGGCTATTGTAATGGAAACGTAAGCAAACGAAAAGCAATATCCATCTGATTTTTATTGAAATAAGGCAAAGCAACATCATCTTTTTTCCCAAAAGCATTGCACCGGCTGTCGTTTTTGGGCAAAATACGGCTGATTTGCGCGCGTTTATAGAGAAAAAGCTTGCATATAAGGAAATCTGTCTTTAAAATTGCGCGTTTACAGAATTTATTTTTCAGGAGATATTCAATATGGCAAACAGCGCACAAGCCCGCAAACGTGCCCGCCAGTCGGTTAAACAACGCGCCCACAACGCCAGCCTGCGTACTGCATTCCGTACCGCTGTGAAAAAAGTGTTGAAAGCAGTTGAAGCCGGCGACAAAGCTGCTGCTCAAGCAGTTTACCAAGAATCCGTTAAAGTCATCGACCGTATCGCTGACAAAGGCGTATTCCACAAAAACAAAGCAGCCCGTCATAAAAGCCGTCTGTCTGCTAAAGTAAAAGCCTTGGCTTAATACTGACGCAGATGCCGGAAATCCTGACAACCAAAGCAGGATAATCGAGCTGATACGATGCCCCTGAGGTCTTGCCTTTCAGGGGCATTGCCGTATTCACAGCCTAAACCGACTAAATAAAACCATTTACCCTTTCATCAGGCCGTCTGAAAAACAACGGAAACTCTCATGAACAAGATGTTGAAACATTCCCTAAGTATCGGATTCATTGCCGCCGCCCCACTGGCTGCCGCCGATACCGCCCTACACTGCACCACCATTCAAGACAACGCCACCCGTTTGGCGTGTTACGACAACATCTACTCGGCGCAACTTCCCCCTCAATCCCCACTGCCGCAAGCGCAAACCGAAACCGCCAAAACACCGGTTGACCTCGAAAAAAGCGTGCGCAAGAGCATTGAGAAAAAAGAAGCGGCCATCGTATTCGACAACCCTACCCATCCGAATATTTCAGACGACGTATTAAGCGAAACTGCTGACAGCTACACGCCTTTAAGCCTGATGTACGATTTGGATAAAAACGACACACGCGGCCTGTTGAGCGTACGCGAACACAACCCTATGTACCTCATGCCCGTTTGGTACAACAGCAGCCCCAACTACTACCCGGAATCCCCCAGCCGCGGCGTAACCACACAGGAAAAATTCAGCGAGCAAAAACGCCTCGAAACCAAAATGCAGGTTTCCTTCAAAAGCAAGATTGCCGAAGATTTATTCAAAACCCGTGCCGACGTATGGTTTGGCTACACCCAAAAATCCGACTGGCAAATCTTCAACCAAGGCCGCAAATCCGCTCCGTTCCGCAATACCGACTACGAGCCCGAAATCTTCATTACCCAACCCGTTAAAGCAGACCTGCCTTTTGGCGGCAAACTGCGTATGGTTGGCGCAGGTTTTGTTCACCAGTCCAACGGTCAAAGCCGCCCCGAATCACGCTCATGGAACCGGGTTTACGCCATGGCAGGCATGGAATGGGGCAAGCTGACCGTTATTCCTAGAGTTTGGATGCGTGCCTTCGACCAAAAAGGAGACGACGATGACAATCCGGACATCAACAAATACATGGGTTATGGCGACTTAAAAGTCCAATACCGCCTCAATGACAAACAAAATGTTTATTCCGTCCTGCGTTACAATCCGAAAAGCGGACGTGGCGCCGTTGAAGCGGCCTATACTTTCCCCATCAAAGGCAAACTCAAAGGCGTTGTCCGCGGCTTCCACGGCTACGGCGAAAGCTTGATTGACTACAACCACAAACAAAACGGCATCGGCTTCGGCCTGATGTTCAACGACTGGGACGGCATCTAAATGACCCCATATTGTTTCAGACGGCCTTTGCAATCAAGGCGGCCGTCTGAAACAATAAAACAAAACAAGCCATTCGTTTAAAATACTCGTTTCCTAGCGTCCAAACGCGTATAATGCAAAGTTTGGGCAAAACTTGCCGGAATGAAACAAAGATGACAGAAGCCGCAGCCGAAAGCGGAAAAATCGCCAAGGCTTTAAAGAAATACCTGATTACAGGCGTACTGGTTTGGTTGCCGATTGCTGTAACCATCTGGGCGATGACCTACATCATATCCGCCGCCGACAGACTGATCAGCCTATTGCCGGAAAGCTGGCAGCCCCAGCATTTCTGGGGATTCAACATACCCGGTTTGGGCATTGTTGCCGCCACAGTCGTCTTGTTCGTTACCGGCGTATTTGCCGCCAACGTATTGGGCAGACGGATTCTAGGCGCGTGGGACAGCCTTTTGGGACGCATTCCCGTCGTCAAATCCATCTACTCCAGCGTTAAAAAAGTTTCCGAATCCCTGCTCTCCGACAGCAGCCGCTCGTTCAAAACCCCCGTACTGGTTCCCTTTCCGCAACCAGGCATTTGGACGATAGCCTTTGTTTCTGGCCATATTCCCGACAAACTCAAAGGCAGCCTGCCGCAAGATGACGACTATATTTCCGTTTACGTCCCAACCACGCCCAACCCGACCGGCGGCTATTACATCATGGTTAAAAAAAGCGACGTTCGCGAGCTGGACATGAGTGTGGATCAAGCATTGAAATATGTGATTTCACTGGGCATGGTGATGCCGGATGAAATACAAATTAAAACCATCCAAGATAAAAAAAACTGATAGTTTATAGCACTTATTAATCAAATTCTTAACAACAGAATAATGCATAAATATCTATTAATCATAATATTTAGCCTATCCCAAAAAATATAACCACTAAGGAATTACCACAAAGCTCGCACTTACTAATTCATAATGACTGGCAACCTACACAGACTGCGAACTTACTAGAAGTATCTAAATATGATTGAATGTAATAGTAATTTTGCGATTTTTTGGAAACGTAGTTATTATAAAGCGGAGAACTGCGCGGTAACTGGAATAGCTCCCTGCATATTTAATTTCAAAGATATTTAGGAAATATTTTAAGCATGGTTACACAAGGCAAAGAGAATGACTCACACAACCATGCCAATATCATTGCCACAGCACTAATCCGTAAATAAATCTCCTCACATTTTACTCACAGGAATAATCATGAAACGGGAAATACTATCTATTATTTTTCTAGCTACATATAGCTCACTAGCATTTTCATCAGGGGAGCTTTCATGCAAAAAAATCATACCCATTAATGTAACAGAGGGTTGGAAAAGGAATTGTACTTATCATGGCTCATCTATAAATGAAGCTTATCAAGAATATCGCAATCTAACTCAAAATCTAGGCGAGGCCCCAAACGTTCTTCCAAATAAAAATCGTCGATATAAAACTTCTAGAAATGAAGTAGAAATTAATATTAATTGGAAAAATAAGAATCATGTGTTTGTAGCACAGACTTATCCCGAAGCCGAAAACTCAGGAATGGAAGTAGGCTTTAAAAAAATTAAAAATGTGATTCAAATTACAGAAATTGGTTGGACACCATAATTACCAATTTCTTAGTTATAAATTAAACACTTCAATATATAAACAAGGAAATAATATGCGTACCAACTATTGCGGCCTTATCAGCGAGCAATACTTAGACCAAACCGTTACCGTCAAAGGCTGGGTACACCGCCGACGCGACCACGGCGGTGTGATTTTTATCGACCTGCGCGACCGCGAAGGCATCGTTCAAGTCGTTATCGACCCTGACACTCCGGAAGCATTTGCCGCTGCCGACTCTTCCCGCAACGAATACGTTTTGAGCATTACCGGCCGCGTACGCAACCGCCCTGAAGGCACAACCAACGATAAAATGATTTCCGGCAAAATCGAAATCCTTGCCAAAGAAATCGAAGTTTTGAACGCTGCCGCTACACCTCCGTTCCAAATCGACGACGAAAACATCAGCGAAAACGTTCGCCTGACTAACCGCGTTATCGACTTGCGCCGTCCTGCCATGCAACGCAACCTGCGTCTGCGTTACCAAGTGGCCATGGGCGTTCGCCGCTACTTGGACGCGCAAGGCTTCATCGACATTGAAACGCCGATGCTGACCCGCTCCACTCCCGAAGGCGCGCGCGACTACCTCGTACCAAGCCGCGTTCATCCGGGCGAATTCTTCGCTCTGCCGCAATCTCCACAATTGTTCAAACAATTGCTGATGGTTGCCGGTTTCGACCGTTACTACCAAATCACCAAATGTTTCCGTGACGAAGACTTGCGTGCCGACCGCCAACCTGAATTCACTCAAATCGACTTGGAAACCTCGTTCTTGAACGAGGATGAAATCATGGACATCACCGAAGGCATGGCCAAACAAGTCTTCAAAGATGCTTTAAACGTAGATTTGGGCAACTTCCCACGCATGCCTTACTCTGAAGCCATGTTCTACTACGGCTCTGACAAACCGGATATGCGCATCAACTTGAAATTTACCGAGTTGACCGACCTGATGAAAACGGAAGAATTCAAAGTCTTCCGTGGCGCAGCTGACATGAAAGGCGGCCGCGTAGTCGCTCTGCGCGTGCCTAACGGTGCGAAATTCAGCCGCAAAGAAATCGACGAATACACTAAATTTGTCGGCATCTACGGCGCGAAAGGTCTGGCATACATCAAAGTAAACGATATCAGCAACCTCTCCAACGGCGAAGACAGCGGCCTGCAATCTCCAATCGTGAAATTCCTGTCCGAAAACGCCCTGAAAGAAATCATCGAGCGTACCGGCGCACAAAACGGCGACATCATCTTCTTCGGTGCAGACAAAACCAAAGTTGTGAACGAAGCCATCGGCGCATTGCGTATCAAAGTCGGCTTGGAACACGGCAAAGACAACGGCTACTTCGTAGACGAATGGAAACCTTTGTGGGTTGTCGATTTCCCAATGTTCGAATACGACGAAGAAGCCGACCGCTACGTTGCCGTACACCATCCGTTCACCGCGCCTAAAGAAGGTCATGAAGACCTGATGGTTTCCGACCCTGCAAACTGCCTGGCCCGTGCCTACGACATGGTATTGAACGGCTGGGAAATCGGCGGCGGCTCTATCCGTATCCACCGTGCAGACGTACAAGAGAAAGTGTTTGCCGCGCTGAAAATCAGCCCTGAAGAGCAACAAGAGAAATTCGGCTTCCTCTTGGACAACCTGAAATTCGGTGCGCCTCCTCACGGCGGCCTTGCATTCGGCCTCGACCGTCTGGTTACCCTGATGACCGGTGCAGAATCTATCCGCGACGTGATTGCCTTCCCGAAAACACAACGTGCACAATGTCTGCTGACCAATGCACCTAATGTGGTCGACGACAAACAACTTCGCGAATTGAGCCTGCGTCTGCGTCAGAAAGCAGTTGAAACAAAAGAAGCATAATTTATCGGCTTAACCTTTAAAATATCAAGGCCGTCTGAAATTTTTGAAATTTCTTTCAAACTTTTCAGACGGCCTTTCTGTATTTTGATCGTTTATATATAATCAACCCGCAAACTGTTTTATTTTAAACGTTCACTTTAATGACGTTAGAGTATAAAAAACAACCGTTTGTAAGAAAAACAAACAAATAAGCTCCACAAGCACTATCATGACTGTTACAACAATAAAGGAACCCAACAATGTTTCTAATACTGACGGGGCTGATACTGACTTTTTTTATTTTGTTGTTTATTATTACTTCAATTATTCACAAAAAACAGTTTGCCTATAACACACACCAAGACTATAACTATCCCTCCCTCCCCTCTACCGTGCATGCTACCCTTAAGGGTGGCAGCCTGACTTTACCTGCCACTATCAGCGGACAAGATACCGTTATTGCCAAAATCCGTATCAAATCCACTTGGGCAGGATTGCTGGTATTGCCTTTTGTTGAAACCATTTCATCTAAGGGCAAATGGAAGCAATATTTCGAATACGGCGCAAAAGGCGTGCGCTATATCAATCTGAGCGACACCTTCTCCGACAGCGACAAAACCATCCACTTGGAAGGCAAATACCTGTCCTTGCCCGACCAAGAAATCGAACTCTCTGTTTATCCGCGTGAAAACCTAGACGGCAAAAAAATCCTTGTCCTCGCGCCTCATGCTGACGATGCGGAACTCAGCGCATACGGTTTGTACGAAAAACACGCTGCCAATTCAATGATCTGCACCTTAACCGCCAGCGAAGGCGGCAGCTTCCACTATGGTAACCTTTACAGCACGTGCGACTGCGACACCCAGGCACAATATCTGCAAAAAGGCAGGATGCGCGTTTGGAACAGCCTAACCGTTCCCCTTTTGGCCGGCGTGCCGTCTGAAAACATCCTGCAACTGGGCTACTTCGACAGCACATTGACCGCCATGCGCCAAAATCCGGAAAAAGAGATTAAATCGACCAAAATCGATACAACCAACGTCGACATTTTCCGCAGTGCCAATACATCCCCATTGGCGAAACACCTCAAACCCGGCTCAACTTGGAACAGCTTGGTAGACAACCTTGGCTATCTGATAGAAACGTTCCAGCCGGATATTATCGTGTCGCCGTCCCCCAATATTGATGCGCATCCCGACCACCAACATACTGCGCTGGCCGCCATCGAAGCCCTGCGCAAAATCGATTACCGCCGCGGCAATCTGTTTTTGCACACCATACATTATCTGAGCGACGACTTCCCTATCGGCAAAGTAGGCTCTTCCCTCAGCCTGCCGCCATCCTCCGAGCAACCGTTTTACTTCCAAAGCATCTATTCCCATCCTTTGGATAGAGAAGAGCAAAACCGCAAACTTCTCGCCCTTGACGCCATGAACGACATCCGTCCTAATTCAGACGGCTATATGCGTTGGAGTACCATGATATTCAAAGGCCTAAACAAACTGCGACACCATGTCCTCCATCTCGACAAAGACTTGGTCAACCGCTTTGTCCGCAGCAACGAATTCTTCTATACCGTCCCCATCAGCGACTTGTACCAAGAAGATACGCTGAAACAAATCACTTATCAGGGCAAAGCCCTATAAACCACAAAGGCCGTCTGAAAAGATGTTTCAGACGGCCTTTATCACACCAAATCAAAACAATAAAATCACTACATTACAAACGAAAAACACCAAACCCAACCAAACGCGACAACCCAAGTTATAATAAAACCCTTCCCACACGTCCCACATCATCATGCCGATTTACTTCATCGCCGATTTGCACCTGAGCGAATCCCATCCTCAACTGACCGCACTCTTCCAGAAATTTATCCAAGAAAAAGCCGTTCATGCCCAAGCCGTATACATTCTTGGCGACCTTTTCGATTTTTGGATCGGCGATGACGAAAACAGCCCTTTGGTTCAAATCATCAAGCAAACCATCCGCAGCCTGACCGAGCGTGGTGTCGCCTGCTATTTCATCCACGGCAACCGCGACTTCCTCATCGGCAAAACCTTCGCCCGCGATACCGGCATGACCTTACTGCCCGAGTACGCCGTTATCGACTTGTTCGGCACACCCACCCTGCTCTGTCACGGCGACACCCTCTGCACCGACGACCATTCTTATCAAAAATTCCGCCGTACCGTCCATCAAAAATGGCTGCAACGCCTGTTTCTGCTCCTGCCGCTCACACTCCGACTGAACATCGCCACCAAAATCCGCAAACAGAGCAAACAGGACAAGCAACACAAAACCGCCGACATCATGGATGTCAATCCGGCCTTTACCCACGAAACCGTCCAACGCTTCCACACGCCCCTGCTCATCCACGGCCATACCCACCGCGAAAACATCCATCGCAACGCCGATTACACCCGCATCGTACTTGGCGACTGGCGCGACAATTACGCCTCCATTCTCGAAGTCGATGCCGAAGGCTACCGTTTTATCGCCTTATAAAACATCAGGCCGTCTGAAAACCGGTTTCCCGATTGTTCAGACAGCCTGACTGACAAATATCCTCAACCGGTTTACGCAAACCAACCGCGTATCCGCTCCAAACCACCAAAGCGCACACACGCATCCGCATTCGCCTCAGTTTTCGGTTTCGCCCGATAAGCAATGCCGAATCCCGCCTCCCTTATCATCGGAATATCGTTCGCACCATCACCCATCGCCACCACCTGCCACGGAGCCAAACCCAGACGCTCACGGTATTCACGCAACAAATCCGTCTTAGCCTGTGCATCGATAATCCGCCCTTTCAGACGGCCTGTCAGCTTGCCGTTTTCCACTTCCAACACATTCGCAAAATGGAAATCCAAGCCCAAACGCCGTTGTAGGCGTTCCGTAAAGAACGTAAATCCGCCCGACACCAGCATAAACTTCACATCATTCCGTTTACACTCTTCCAACAAAAATTCCGCGCCCGGCGACAGCTGCAACACATTCTCGTACACCTCTTCCAACACGCGCTCGTCCAAACCGGCCAGCAAAGCCACACGCTTGCGCAAAGACTGCTCAAAGTCCAGCTCGCCGCGCATCGACTGCTCCGTAATCGCTGCCACTTCATCCTTTAGCCCGACACCGGACGCAATCTCATCCACACACTCAATCGTAATCAGTGTCGAATCCATATCGCTGACAATCAGTCCCAAATCAGCAAAAGCCACATCCGGCAACACCGCACCATCTATCTGCTGCGCAATCAACGCAGCCCGCATCTCGTCCGTCCATTCAAAATCATCATCAACCGGCAGACGCAATACCGACTTTCCTAATGGTGCAGACACCAAACCGCCAAACGCCGACCAGTCGCAAACGCCTAAATCCCCATGCTGCAACACCAAAACTTTCTTCATCTCATTCTCCTCATACCCCAAAACCTTTACAAACATATCGGGTACACATTCAGCCTAAAACCCCAAACCGTATTTTTGCAAAGGCCTTAAAAAACCAAAACAACATTATAGCCGAACAACCCCGAAAATTTTCAGACGGCCTGTCGCTTGATTCCCTTAACTAGTTTAATTTCAAAAATACCTTCAAAAACCATAAAAACAACATAAATCCGCTAAAAACCCTCAAAATCTTGTTATTAAATTACAAAACAACAAAATTACCGTAAAATATAATTATTATTATTTTATTTTAATTATAGAAAGACGTTCATGAACGCCCCAACCCTTAAAACATTAGCACTCATTATTGCCACTCTGCCCTATGCAGCCTTAGCAGAAAACACGGCAACACCCCGGCCCGAACAAACTGCCGAGCTGCAAACTGTCAACGTAACCGGCAAAAACCGTTCTACCCGCACCGAAAACCGCGACTCCTACACAACTTCAGCCATGCGTACCACCACCGGGCTTGCCTTGTCTCCGAAAGAAACGCCGCAGTCGGTAAGCGTGATTACCAAGACACAAATCAATGAGCAGGGGATTACCAACTTGGTTGATGCCCTGAAAACCACCACCGGCGTAAACGTCATCCGTGATGCCGGCATTCCGCGCTTCCAATCGCGCGGGTTCTATATCGACCAAATCGAAGAGGACGGAATCTCATCTACCGTCCCCGGCGCCATCAACAATCCGATGTATGACGCGCAAAGCATGAACGACATCGCCGTTTACGACCATATCGAAGTCGTGCGCGGTGCGACCGGGCTGACGCAGGCAAACGGCGAGCCGGGTGGTACGTTGAACGCCGTACGCAAACGCCCCACCGGCGAACGCATTATTCAGAGTGAAGCCCAAATCGACCGCTTCGGTAAAGTCCGCACCACGGGGGACTTTTCAGGTCGTCTGAACGATGAAAGCACTTTGCGCGGCCGCGCCGTCGTCGCATTGGAACGCGACAAAAATTTCAAAGACCGCGTCAAAGGCGGCAATGCCACGCTTTACGGCGTGATGGACGCATCCGTCGGCGACAACACCAAAATCACTTGGGGCGGCCTCTATCAACGCAAACACACCAAGCCCGACGATTGGGGCGTGGCATTGAACCTGCCGCGCGATACTTATCTGAGCTACAACTGGAACAAAGGCGTTTACGACAAAGCGAACGCATTCGCCGAAGTGGAACATTATTTCAATGACAACTGGCGTTATACCGGCAAGCTGGATTACAACTACAACGAAAATACCAAGAAAAACAGCGGCATTTACAATACGTCCACGTCCTACGCAGGCTACACGCCCGGCGGCGCATTAGCCTCTGGCTGGTTAAGCCGTTACGACAATGATGAGAAACAACTGACCTTCAAAAATAATTTGAACGGCAAATTTGAAATTATAGGCGTGCCGCAGGAAATCTTTACCGAATACACTTACACGCACACCAAAAACAACGGCAGCCGCCGTCAATACAACCCGGGAGTTTCCTTCGACCCGATGACCTTTACCGGCAACGAAATCGCCGAACCCGCCGACTGGCACGCCACACCTTATCAGATGTATTGGGAAACCCATTCCAAACGCACCACCCACGCGCTGCTTTTGGGCTTCCGTTTCAATATGTTGAAAGAAAAACTGCACATCATGGCAGGTACGCGTTGGAACCACATCAAATCGAAATATATAACCGACTATTTCTACACGGGCGGCAAGATAGACAGCGATCCCGATTCGGTTACCGACCGCAAAACCGTCCGTTTCAATCCTTATTTCGCCGTTACCTACGATTTGACGTCGAACCAAAGCCTGTATGCCAGCTACACATCCATCTTCAAACCGAACAGCAATCAGCGCAAAGACAAATCCTATCTTGAACCCGTTACCGGCGCGAACTACGAAATCGGCTGGAAGGGAGAATGGTTTGACCGCAAGCTGAATACCTCGCTTGCCCTGTTTGACATCGAACAGAAAAACCGCGCGGTGCAGGTTTGGGATACGGCAGACCAAAAATGGTATTGGGAACCCGTCGGCAAAGTCCGCAGCCGCGGCATCGAAGCCGAAATATCCGGCAACCTGAGCGAAGATTGGAAACTGTTTGCAGGTTATACGTTCAACCGGTCCAAATATCTTGAAGCGGAAAGCAAAGGCACCGTCCCCGCAGGCACTAATTTCAGCCTGCACACGCCAAAACACATGCTGCGCCTCCACACCAGCTACAACCTGCCGTTTGACGGCAAAAAATGGACCATCGGCGGCGGTGTAACCGCACAAAGCAAAACCGCCAGCCTCTACGGCGTGAAGCGCGGCGGTCATGCGGTATTCAATGCCAACATTGATTATCAGGCATCGAAAAACCTGAAACTTGCACTGATTTCGACCAACCTGTTCAACCGTTACTACTACGAGAACAACAAAGTCAGCAGCAAAGGCGCGAACAACTACTATGGCCAACCGCGCAACGTCATGTTCAAAGTCGATTACAAGTTCTAATCTCACTTGATTCAAAGGCCGTCTGAAACCGATTCTTTCCGTTTTCAGACGGCCTTTTCCAATCAAACTCTTTTAACCTTGATATAAAGCAAACAGTCTAAAAAATTTTCTCAACCGAAAAAAATTCCTGTTGATTTTTTTCACCGTTTCGATATAGTTATTTATGGCTAGTTTGATACTACCCTTTGTATCTAGCTTTCATTGCATTACCACCTCCATTCGTTGCCAACGGCTCCCTTTCCGGCGGCAACTTTTTTTGACCCGATGGTTTGGCAAAATCAAAATTGAATCAAATAAAATGATTCGGAGATTTAAATTTAATTTTTAAAACAAAACGGATTATAAAAAATAACTGCTCAATTTAAACAGATATTGCCGCTAATATTTAAAAACAAACAGATCTTTCTTTATCAAGGACCTCATCAAATGCATCATTCTGAAAAACTATTCAAACTGAGCACACTTGCCCTCTGCCTTGCCGCATTGCCCCAAGCCGCACAAGCTGCCGAAGAGGTACAACAGGCTGAAGTGGAACAAGTTACCGTAGTGGGTAAAAACAAAAGCCTGCGCACTGAAAGTCAAAACAGCTACACAGTATCCGCCCTGCGCTCAACCACGGGGCTGGTCCTCTCTCCGCGGGAAATTCCCCAATCTGTCAGCGTCATTACTAAAAAACAAATTGAAGACCAGGGCATCACCGACTTAGAAGGTGCGTTGCAAAACGCTACCGGCATCAATGTTTTCAAAAGTGGCGGACGCACGCATTTCATGTCGCGCGGCTATTTTATCGAACAGTTTGAAGAAGACGGCATTGCCACGCAACTTGGTTCGCCCGGCGGATTCGGCTTAGGTGGCCCGGCCGGCGACCCGACCAGTGCAACCGATATGGCAATGTACGACCACATTGAAGTGGTACGCGGTGCGGCAGGTTTGACACAGGCAAACAACGAACCCGGCGGCACGGTAAACGCCGTCCGTAAAAAGCCGACTGCAAAACGCCAGCTTTCCGCCGATTTGATGGCAAACTCATGGAGCAAAGTAAACAGCGTCTTTGATGCATCCGGTACCTTAAGCCAAGAGCACGGCCTGCGCGGACGCTTTGTCGGCTCGGTAGGCAGTAACAAAACTTTCAAAGACCAATCCGGCGGCCGCGACATCCTGCTTTACGGCGTAATGGACAAAGACATCGGCGACAACAGCAAACTTACCTGGGGCGCAAGCTATCTCAACCAAACCGAAACACCCGATCCGGACGGCCTGCCTATGCGTGCAGACGGCAAAGAGTGGAAACGCAGCCGCTATCTGGGTGCGGATTGGAACGAAGCCCGCCTGAAAAAATACAATCTTTTTACTGAGTTTGAACATTATTTCAACGATAACTGGAAACTGAGCAGCAAGTTGGACTGGCGTAAGAACACCAGTTCAAAAGAATATTACACGCTGGGTGGCACAGGCAAAGGCATCGGTACAGACGGCCTGGGAACCACATACAGCTTCGACCGTTACGATGCAGGCAACCGCCAGTTCACTTTCCAAAACAACCTGACCGGCCGCATCTTCGCGTTCGGCCAAAATCACGACCTCTTCTTCATGCACAGCTATTCCAAAGAGAACGTGAACTCAAGCAACCGCTGGCTCAACGACAGCAGCAACTATGACGCAGATGCCTTTAACGGCAGCGAGAAAGCCAAACCCGATTGGAATTCTGCCACAGCAAAAGCCCGTGGTGGCGACGGCCGTTATACTACCCATGCCTTTGGTTTGGGCGCGCGCATTAATCCTACCGACAAACTACACATCATCGCAGGCGGACGCTATACCAGCTGGAAACGCGACTTCTATTGGGATCGCGACCTCAAAGACGGGGTAGCAGGTTCATCAGACTCGCTCAAACGCAACCGCTTCGTTCCTTATGCCGGCATCACTTACGACATCACGCCTAAACAAAGCGTTTACGCCGCCTACACGTCCATCTTCAAACAAACGATGAACCGCGACTACAACGACAACCTGCTGCCTCCGATTATGGGACGCAACTACGAACTCGGCTGGAAAGGCGAATGGAACGAAGGCCGTCTGAACACCTCGGTCGCCCTCTACCGCACCGACAAAGACAACAACAACCAACGCGTCAATGCCAAACCACACGCCTACTGGGAACCGCTCAACCAAAGCAGCCGCGGCCTGGACGCCGAAATCTCCGGCAGCCTGACCGACCGTTGGCAAGTTTACGCAGGCTACACCTTCAACCGCAGCACCAACCGCAGCAGTGTTACCGGCAATGTTGAATCGCGCCAAAAAGGCTACAACTTCAGCAGCCATACGCCGAAGCATATGTTCCGCCTCTACACCAGCTATATCCTGCCAGTGGATGACGGCAAATGGACAATCGGGCTGGGCTTGAAAAGCAGCAGCAAAACCGCTAATTCTTCCGGCTCACTCAAACAAGGCGGCTACACGGTTTGGAACACCAACGTCCAATACCGCCCGAGCAAAAACCTGCAACTGGGGCTGGCAGTCAACAACCTGACCGACAAACGCTACTACGAAAACCAATACAGCCGCAGCTTAAACAGTGGCAACTTCTACGGCGAACCACGCAACGCCGTGTTCAGCCTGAAGTGGAAAATGTAAATAGCGGCGATTTTCCTCTACTCTTCAAAAGCATATAAAAACCAATCATTGCTTATAAACAAGGCCGTCTGAAAGCAAAATTCTGTTTTCAGACGGCCTATCACGCACATTCACAAGCATTCATCATGAATATACTCAAAAAATTCTTTTACCTTGCCCGCCCTTTTTGGTCGGGGGCACACGGTCGCCTCCAATGGCTGATGCTCGCCGTTTTGATAGGGTTTACCCTATTCTCTATTACCATCAGCGTTTGGATTGCCGCATGGGACAAACGCTTCTACGACGCGCTGGCCGCGTTTGACGGCGCATCCATGCCTTCGCTCATTGTCGAATACCTCGGCTATATGGCGATGGTTATCGGCTGTATCGTTTGTGCCGACTGGCTGCAAAAACGCCTCATCTTCCGTTGGCGCACCCATCTGACCGAGCAATTTCAAAAAAACTGGCTCGACGGCCACAAACACTACCGCCTGCGCCTGACAGGCGAACCGGACAACCCCGACCAACGTATCGCCGAAGACATCTACCTGCTTGCCGACAAAAGCATCAGCCTCTTTCGCTCCTTCATCAATAATATTGCCAAATTCAGCGCGTTTGTCGCCGTATTGTGGACGCTCTCCGGCGTACAGACTTTCAACATAGGCGGATACAGCATTACCGTTTACGGCTATCTTGTTTGGGTTGCACTGATTTATTCCATCTTCAGCACCATCATCGCCCATCTTGTCGGCCGCAAACTAAAAAACCTCAACATTGACCGCCAGCACCGTGAAGCCGACTACCGCGCCGCCCTCCTGCGCGTACGCGACCATGCCGAACAAATTGCCTTCTACAACGGTAGTGAAGCCGAAACAGGTCGTCTGAAACAGCGTTACCTCCGCATCCGCGACAACTGGCGGCGGCTCACCAACTGCGAATTCCGCCAAGAAACCTTCTGGGCGACCTATGTGCGCATCAGCATCTTCATCCCCATCCTCGCCACGCTGCCCATGTACCTCGCCAAAACCATGACCTTCGGCGACATGATGCAGACCCGCACATCGTTTGCCCGTGTTCAAGACAGCTTCGGCTGGTTTACCGACTCCTACCACCGCCTCATCGAATGGGCGGCAGTCGTCGAACGCCTCTCCGGTTTTCAGACGGCATTGGAACAAGTAGAACAGGAAGGCAGAAGCCCCACCCGCCCAGCCTCCGAACCCACTCCGACTTTAAACAACCACCGCCACAGCGGCATTCTCGCTCTGCAAAACCTCACCGTCCACACCCAAACCGGCAGCCCCCTGCTTACTGATATTCACCTCCAAGCCCATTCTCCGGAATGGGTATTGCTGGAAGGCAGAAGCGGCATCGGCAAATCCACGCTGCTTCGCGTGCTTGCCGGTTTATGGCCGTATTATCACGGCAGTTTTTCCCTCGAAGGTAGCCGCCTGTTTTTCTCGCAACGCCCTTACCTGCCTGCGGACACATTGCGTCAAACTGTCAGCTATCCCTATACGGCCTGCCAAGACGACCATTTGATTCAAACCATTTTGGAACAAGTAGGCTTAAGCAGCCCCACGGGTAGGTTGCACACGTTGATGAACGATTTGGACACTTCACACGAATGGCACGGCATCCTTTCCGGCGGAGAGCAGCAACGCCTCAGCCTCGCTCGCGCACTGCTGCACAAACCGCAAATCCTGTTCCTAGATGAAGCCACCAACCAGCTCGATGACGAATCCGCCCTGATGTTGATGCAGACCATCAAGCAACATTTGCCCGATACTTTGGTCATCGGCATCAGCCACCAACCCAAGATCCAAGCCCTGTTTGATAGCTCACTGAATTTGAATGAAAAAATTATTTGAATGTTAAAATGTGCAAAACGCTTGCTTTCGATCCTAACAAGGGATATAGTACCAAGTAACTAGTTCTTATTGATGAGAGCTACTCCTTGGATACTTGCCTCCGGTTCTCCAACCCGGGGGCATTTTTTTGCGTTTTTATTTTATATTTGTATGAATAGGATAAAGACGGAATATAAAAGGTTTTAAAAATATGAGGTCTATAATCTTCATAAGAGATTGACTATAAATAAAAAACACTAATCTCAAAGCCATAGTCAAATAAAACCGCAAATCACGTTTTCCCAAACTTCCAGGCCGTCTGAAATCCTCTCTCCAATATCGTTAATCCCATATTTCAGACGGCCTGTTTAACCCTCTATTGCAAAGCTTGGCACAAGCACTGCTGACCGACGGCAATTAATTACTATATAATCAAACGCATTGTTACCCTACAAAGGAGCCACACCATGACCACAAAAATTAAAATTGGTATCGTCGGTGCAACCGGTTACACAGGCGTTGAATTGTTACGTCTGCTCAGCAATCATCCTAACGCAGAAGTTACTGCCATCACCAGTCGAAGCGAAGCCGGTCTTGCGGTTGCCGACTACTTTCCCAGCCTGCGCGGCATTTACGACATTACATTCCAAATGCCCGAGGATGCCGGCCTTGACCGCTGCGACCTCGTGTTCTTCGCCACGCCCAACGGCGTGGCCATGAAAGAAGCACCGGCCCTTGTGGAAAAAGGCGTACGTGTGATTGACCTGTCTGCCGACTTCCGCATCCGCGACATCCCCACATGGGAAAAATGGTACAAAATGACCCATGCCGCGCCGCACCTCGTTTCCCAAGCAGTGTACGGCTTGTGCGAACTTCACAAAGACGACATCGCCAAAGCCATGCTGGTGGCCAACCCGGGCTGCTACCCTACCTGCGTTTCCCTGCCATTATTGCCGCTGCTTCAGGCTGGCCGTCTGAAAACCAACGCGCCTCTGATTGCCGACTGTAAATCCGGTGTTTCCGGTGCAGGCCGAAAAGCCAGCACCCACGCCCTATTGTGCGAAGCAGGCGACAACTTCAAAGCCTACGGCGTCGGCGGCCACCGCCATTTGCCTGAAATCCGACAAACCCTGTCCGGACTTCAAGACCATGTTTCAGACGGCCTGATTTTCGTGCCACACCTTGTTCCGATGATACGCGGTATGCACGCTACCCTGTATCTGCACCTGCAAGAACACATCGATCCTGAAGCCTTGCTGCGTGAATACTACCGCGACAGTCCTTTTGTCGATATTTTGCCTTCAGGTTCGACACCTGAAACCCGCAGCGTGCGCGGTGCCAACCTCTGCCGTATCAGCATTCAAAAAGCGCCCGATCAAGACGATGTGTGGATTGTTCTTTCCGTCATCGACAACTTGGTTAAAGGCGCAGCCGGTCAAGCCGTGCAGAATATGAACATCATGTTCGGCCTACCCGAAACCACCAGCCTGACTAATGCACCATTGATGCCTTAATATCATCCTGAGACCTTTGCAAAAAAGCCCTTCCTTCGAC
>NZ_KV831644.1:0-10216 GCF_001837185.1 Neisseria sp. HMSC064D07
TTCAGCCGCCCCACCCTACAAGCGTTCAACCAACACCATCTGGGCATCCTCCGCAACGATACCGACCTGCGCCGTGCCATCGCCCAACTGCGGTTTTGGAAGCAAAGCCAAGCCGAACCGCACACCGCGTCTGAATACGAAAACCGCAACCTACTCGAATGCAGCCTCGCAGTCGCCCAAGCCGCATACGCTAGACGGCAAAATATTGGCGCGCATTTTAATAGTGATTGTTAAGGTTGATAGTGAAAACTTTTCTCCAATAAATAATGTCATTGACTGAAAAAGCAAAGGTTCACACATGATTAAGGAAAGATTGAAAGAAAGTAGGAGAAACTGTGGAAACTAAAATGCAGGGATTGACAGTAGTTATAAGTGATAATAACTAATCAACAATGGTCTTTTGCATTTTGTAGAGAGAAAAAAAGATAGGATTAATGAAATAAGACCATCTGAACAGTTTTGCATAAGTTCAAACAAAGTTAGCACAATTCACTATCTTTGCCCTAATCTATTTCTTCAGGCTACTATTAATGATAGGTTCACAGTGAAATTAAAATTAAACAGCCAAATTTCTATCAAAACCTATTGATTTTATACTAAAAATTGGAGTACTATACGGAATCTTTTAAAATTAACTAATAGTTAACAAACAGGAATAAACAATGGCGATTGTTAGGTATAGAGGAAAACTACATAATTTATATTATGTTAAATTTATAATGCTAGTATTTTAGCCTGCTAAATTCTGTTTCGCTCAGTAGTACAATCACGTATAGAATCCAAGAATAAAAAAGCCACCTGAAATTTATCAGATGACTTTTTCTCTGTTGATGCACACTAAATTCTCATTATAACGACTAGTTTTACGACGGTTGTATTCCTTTTTTCATGCTGCCGATGTCCCCTAACGAATTTTGAACAAATTTTTAACTGACATCTTCTATTCCACCCAAGGCATTTGCCAATTTTAAAATAGTGGCATCATAGTCCAAGTTCGTTACCGAACCGCGCCTTGGCGTCCATTTCTTTTACGACAAGTTCATACCTCGTGTCTGGGTTTGCGCTATCTGTCTTTGTTGTTCATCATATTCAAATTGCCGTGTAGCTTGTTGAATTTGATTCAAACTTTCTACTGCTGGTATAGAGGCAGATTCATTTATATGCATTCCAACACGATTTAGATGGGGGTTGAGTTCACCAATTAGATATTGATCTCTTTGCACACTGAACAGAGTGGCATTAGTCATTCCTTGTGATGTCCCTAAAGCAGTAAGAGCCATTACGGAATTTTGGAATTTTTCTTTATCAATAGGCAAACCGTTTTTCTCATGGTAAGCGATCATATGCCCTTTGACAGAATCAAAAAGTTTTTGTGCCTCAGGTGGAAGAGATTGTGGGTTAAATGAAGCAACTGTCTGCATAAAATTGTACTGCTCTTCCTTATCATTCCAAGACATCAGGTTCGGATCTCTGTCAATTTTTTCCCGGATTTTCCGGTACATTTCTTGTGATTCATTCAGACTTTTGTTAGTTTTATAAATACCGCTTCGAATAAAGCTGACATCGCCACGATAATCATCAATCATTTTTTTATTGCGTTCAGCTAACTCTAAAGCTGGCCTATAATTGCGCTCCAAAAGTATAGACTTAGGACCTGTAAAATTGCTGATAGAATGAGACCACCAATTAATAAGTGCCGCTGGAGTAGCTTGCGATGCAAATGTATTGATACTTGTATTGTAGCCAGCAGCCCACATACCCATCAGTTCGTGATTCTGAGCTAGAATGACCATTTTGCCGTAATGTGGACCTGCAGCAGATACGACATCTGAGGCCAAGGCATAATTGATTACTTTATCCCCCCCTTTAGGAATCCCATTTAAAGCTGCTGCACCATAGGCGTTAAAGGTAACGCCCTCCTGCTTGAAACGATAAGATTGAATTTGAGCTAACGTTCCACCTAAGGAATGACCAACTTGTGTGATTCTAGGGGTGTTATACTCAGGGTGATCATCGTGAAATTCCTTAGCTGCTTTTAGCGCTATCCTAGTCAGTTTTACTGCATCTTCTGCCTGGATATTGGCCTTATGTATAACCATTTTCAGATCAACTTTGGCATCCATCAGAGATGACGTCCCCCTATGGGCGACAACAATCTCATTGGTACGGACATCTTGATAAACTACACCTTGGTAGTCTGTTGTCGGATTTTTGTGGATAGCTAGGACTCTATAATGATTTCCACCAATAAGTAAGGTTTTATTAGGAGGGGTAACTACACGGTTTTCATAGGAATCTTGGGCAAGGTCGGCATGTTGTTGTTTGCTTAGTTGGCTCATGGTTTAATTTCCTCTAAAGTAACGGTAATACTAAAAAAATCATTGTCATTATGAGGTCCCGGTCCATAACCTTTCAAAGTATTCTCCCCAAAATCAGGGGCTATTCTTTCATCTGGTAAACCGTCTTCATTTTTATGATACGGATACCCTCGCTTCCAATAATATTTGGTCAGTGTTTTTTCTTTTTCAAGATTTCCCATTACATCGCTGATATTGAATTCAGTTTCTTCCTTTTTACCTGTCGCCTTAAATGAAGCTCCAAAATTTTCAGGCTTCCATTGGCAGACACCTTCTCCGAAATAATCCTCATCCAGTACAGCATCAGCATAGAAGAGTACTTCGTATTCATCATGTCCGACCAAATTCATTTTGATTGGAATATTTTTTTCAGGAGATGCCGTCGCACCTGCCAACCGACTAATGGTATAAGAACAATTTCTTGCTGCATAACCAATATACATATCGTTTATAGGTTTCATCGGCCCTGGTGCATTATTAATCTTAACCTTGATCCTGTATGGTTGTTTCGGCTCGGGGTTCAATTTGAAACGTGCTTCTGTTTGTTGTTGGACACTCATATTATTTCTCTCCGTACAAGCATTTAGGCTAAAAGTTGACAATAAAGCTGCAGATAGCAGCAGAATAAAAGGTTTCATCAGTAAAGTCCTTATTCAATATCATGAGCAAATTAAATATTACTTTAAGATAACTTGATCAGGATACATTCATGTTCGTTTATTGTCTGATGCTTCAACGTATTTACACGTTACTCTAAATTGTGGTTTATAACAATATTCAGACATCTTAACTGAGATGATGCTAATGGTAAATAGATAGTGATTAACGGGAAAAATGTAGTCTGAATGGTAATATTTAAAAAATATTGGAAACTCTACTTTACCTTATCCTACTCATCGTTTTTTTCTATTTCTTCTTCCTTCTTCTAAATTTCAATAACTTGTTTTAAAGTATTCAGGTCCATGAATATTTTAGGAGTGTTAACAATCTAAAAGGCCGTCTGAAATTACGTTTCAGACGGCCTATTTAATATCAGATGATAAAACTGATTTATCCAGGCAACAAACAGTTTGATTTAGATTTTTACAATAGGTATATTTCTTTTCATCTGATTTGGATAACCGATAACATCATGAAGCCTGCTTTTAGCCTCCCAATATTGCTTTTACTTTCAGCCTGCCGTCCTGAAGCTGAGACAGTCGATACGGCTGCACCAACGGCGCGTAAGCCTTCTTATTACGAGTCTGAAAAGCGTCAAACTGTAGCCACTCCAGTTAAAACACAAATTCCTGTGTTATCTGCAATCAAAAGCCAGGCTGATTTTGACTTACTTTCGCGTATCTATGAGCAAGGTAGTGAATATGAAATTCCTCATATCCTCTTTCTCATCGATCGTGAAGATGATAACCGTACCGACTACATCAATACTCCCAAATTTCGGCTGCACGAGCACTATCTGGCTACTATCTTGAAACCCATGCTGTCAAAATCTGAATTGAATCAACAATATCGTAGTCCTAATCGGCGTTATCTGTTTGGTACGATCAGTTGGCAGAATAGTACTCAGGAATATGTTTATGAGTTTTGGGAAGGAGATAAAATCACGCCTGAATTGTTGAAATTGGCGGCAGGCCGTCTGAAAGACAGTTTCTACGCTCCGTTGCGTTATAAAACCAATTCTTTATGGCAGGAAACCGTTGCCGAGCAAAGCAAAGTTCCTTTTATTACCCAAGAAAGTTTGATTAAAAATTTTCCCTACCTGCCTCTAAACCAAGGTAAAGCGATAGGTACATTACGCGTTATTGCCAAAGAAGATGATCTTTATAATGTCGGAGCCGACGATATTATTATTTTGAAAGAGGTTCCCCTAGAGTTGCCACCTGTGGCAGGGATTATCAGTGAAAAACCATCCACTGCACTATCGCATGTGAATGTATTGGCACGCGGCTGGGGGATTCCCAATATTTACCTTAAAGACGCAGAAAAAATCCTAGCCCCATATATTGGCCGTCGTATCGAATTTGAAGCGACTGCTAAACAATACCTAATTGCCCAAACCAACCGGAATACTACCAGCAAAAGCTTTTCAGACGGCCTTACCCTGCCCCAACCCGATGTTTCCGATTATGGCCTTAGGGCTTTGGCAAACCTGCGCCGTGATGACAGCCGTTACTGCGGTAGTAAGGCTGCCAACCTCGGTCATATCCGCGCCCATATTGAAGGTAGTAATGTACCTGATGGATTCTGCATTCCGTTTGCCTACTATCAAGCCATGATGGATAGGCTGGGTATTAACGCGACAACACTGACACAAATCGAAACGCAAAGTGATGGAGACAATCGCAAGCGCCGTACTGCTTTACTCACGCTGCAGAAAAAAATTACCGATGCCGAAATCCCGTCGGAATGGAAACATAGATGGACTGAACAATGGCGCAATCAATTAAACAGCAAAGGCGTGTTTGTCCGTAGCTCCTCTAATTCCGAAGACCTGCCCAATTTCAGCGGCGCAGGGCTGTACACCACCGTGCCAAATGTTACCGATGAAAACGCATTGGCCGAAGCAGTGAAGCAATCTTGGGCTTCCGTCTTCAATTACAGTGCATACGAAGCCCGCCGTATTGCCGGATTGCCTCACGATAGCGTGAAAATGAGTGTCTTTGTGCAACAAAGCATCAATGCAGGTCTCTCCGGCGTGTTGGTTACCATCAATCCTTATGATATTGCTCAGAAAAACAGCTCCTACATTGCCGCCAAACGCGGGTTGGGTATTCGTGTCGTTGAAGGTAAACGGGTAGCCGAACAGGTAGTCTATAACCGTCGCAATGATTCTGTACAACGTCTCAGCTCCTCTAATGAAACCACAGCATTGCAACTGGATAAAAACGGTGGAGTACGAGAGGTGCCTGTAACCAGTGGCAATGTAATGAATCAAGGACAAATACGTCGCCTTGACCAAACCGGCCAACAAATCAAACAGCTATTTGCTAATGGTGAGCAGGACATTGAATGGGCGTTTGACAATCGTAAGCTTGTTATCCTCCAGGCACGACCGTATCTAAACGGCACACGTTAAAGTAAAAAGGCCATCTGAAATTATCGTTTCAGACGGCCTTTGCATTATGAGTTAGTTATACCCTATACTTCCCGTTCTCCAAGGAACTATGATGTCAAAACAGCTCACTTTTTATTTTATTCGCCATGGCCGTACCCAATGGAACGAACAAGAGCTTTTGCAGGGATCAGGCAATTCACCACTGACCGAACAAGGAATTACAGGAGCTCAGAAAACCGGGGCGGCGCTACAACAAGTAGAATTTACCGCTGCTTACTCCAGCATTTTACAACGTGCCATTGATACGGCTGGCCATATTATCGGCCAGCGTCCCATCCCTCTTTTTCAACACTGTGGACTAAATGAGCAATTTTTTGGAAGTTGGGAAGGTATGCAGATCGCTGACTTGCGGAAGCTAACCGAATTCAAACAACTGACCAATGACCCGGCAGCTTATAAAGCATTAAGCAATGGTGGCGAAACCTTTGAACAATTAGCAGTACGTGCAATGGACGCCCTTTGCGATATCATTAAAGTACATCAATCGGGAGCCAATATTTTAGTGGTATCACATGGCCATACCTTGCGGCTTTTATTATCCTTACTAGGCGGAGCGACTTGGGAAAACCATCGTGATGAGGGTAAATCCGTGTCATTGTTAAATACTTCGATCAGTATTGTGAAATACGATAGTGAAAGCGGTTTTCATATTGAGCAACTTAACGATGTGGCTCATTTACAATGATCACAATCTATTACCTAATTCACACATCGACACACTGTTAGCTCAAGCCCCAATACGCTTGTTTTAAATCTACTCATTATTTTTTATTTTAAATCTCAACTAAAACAAGGTCTTTTCTGTATTAATGTCTCTGCCGTAAATTCTAAAAAACCGTTTAAACTTAAAGATTCAAACGGTTTTTTAGTATCAATTTATTTATATTCCATGCTTTTACATACGGTTAAATTTTAAAATTTAATCTTCCTTCAAATCCAACCGCTTTCATCATCAAGCCCTGCCCGTACTCAAACCTGCTTTGCCATTTGCCCATAAAGTTTTCAGCAATACTTTCCACGCTGACAATTTGGGATCAGGCTGTTTGCCTTGTCCGATTAAATCCATTTGCGTCATGTACCAATTCATTTCCAGCATCGCGCCTGCTTTTTTATCAACCAACGCCACGCCTGTTTGGATGCGGTCGGTTTTCACGGTTTGGTAGGTGCCGTTTTGCATTTTTTTTGCTAAATCAGGCACTAAGGCAAACGGACGAGCGACACCGACCAAATCCAAATGGCCGCTGGATAAGGCGTCTTCCATGGCGTTTTGCGAACGGAAGCCGCCGGTGATAATCAGCGGAGCTTGGCTGACTGCACGGGCTTTTTCGGCGTAATCGATGAAGAAAGCTTCGCGTTTGCGGGTGCTGTCTTTGGCGGCTAGCATTTGCGGGCTTTCGTAGTTGCCACCGGAAACTTCAATAAAATCAATGCCCATTTCTGACAGTTTTTGTACCACCTGCACCGATTCGCTTTCGTCAAATCCGCCTTTTTGGAAATCCGCCGAATTGAGTTTTACACCCACTAAGAAATCTTTGCCCACAGCGGCGCGGATGGCGGTGTAGGTTTCCAAAAGGAAGCGCATACGGTTTTCCAAACTGCCGCCCCATTGGTCTTGGCGGCGGTTGTGGTGCGGCGAGAGAAATTGGCTGATGAGATAGCCGTGCGCGGCGTGAATTTGTACGCCTGAAAAGCCTGCCTGTTCAGCAAATTTGGCGGTTTGCACGAATTGTTGAATCAGCCTGTTGATTTCATCAGCGGTTAATTCGCGTGGCGGATTGATAAAGCCGTCCATGCCTACCAATGGTACAGCGCTTGGCGCAAGCGGTGTTTTATTGACCACTGCAGGCGACTGTTTGCCCGCATGGTTGATTTGCATGATGAGCAGCGTGTCGTTTTGCGTGCCGGCTTTCGCCCATTTTTTCAGCATCTCAAGCCCCCGGTCGTCTGAAATCACCACATCGTTTATCGAACCTTTGCCGCTTTCGGCGACCATCACATTGCCCGTAACCAACACACCTGCACCGCCTTTTGCCCAAGTGTCGTAGAGGCGGACAAGTTTTTCAGACGGCTGGTCGTTTTGGGCAAGTTGCTCTTCCATGGCAGATTTGAAGATACGGTTTTTGGCGGTTTTGCCGTTTGGAAAAGTGAACGGGGTAAATAACATAATTCTTTCCTTTAAGTTGATAGGTTTAAAAATATAAACGTATTTGGGTAAAAATAAAGGGTTAACGGATAACCCTATTTTGAAAGTGGGCAATTTTGAGCCATCAAATCGGCAAGCTGTTTCAACCTCGCCACTGCATCCGCCATGGCAATACTGTAAAACCGCTCTTTGCCGACCTGCTCCACCGCCACCGCACCGGCTTGCAGCATGATTTTCAAATGATGCGACACCGCAGGGCGCGACAGATGCAGATGCTCGGTCAGCTCATTCACATTCATCTTGCCATGTTCCCACAGCACGCGCAGGATTTGATGGCGGTTTTCATCACTCAACACGGTAAAGATGGGAATGCACTCGCGCATTAAATTCATGGTTTGTTGCGGCATATTCGGCTTCTTTGGTTTATATGTTTAAAAACTTGAACTCATTTTATTGGGAAAGATGGAGAATGTCAAAGGGAATTTTTAGAAGATGGTTTTTTAGCGCTCCATTCTGGGCAACTGGTCGAACTGTTGCCCGAATACGCCATCACTTACGATCCGCTTTATCTCTATTACCCCAGCCGCCGCGGGCATTTGAATGTATTCAAGTTGATTGTCGATGTGCTAAAGGTAAAAGCTGTCTGAAATTTCAGACGGCTTTTGGGTATATGCACTAAGGTCTTACTACGATATTATATTTGTCTCCTTTATCTCTAATTTCTATTGCAGCGTCTATCCAAGCATTTGGATTGGAAATAAACTGATCCCAATTACACTGTAACATATATGAATTAGAGCAACCATTTCTTAGTTTATATGCAATATATGGAGTGTGACGGTTATTTAAGTTCTTTTGAATAATATCAAAATAAAATCCGTATGAATTTACATAATCATAATTTCCATATCTATCAGGTAAAACTACTAACAAAATTGCATTACGCTTACTCCTGTTATCTGAACGTTGCTTACTTCTTAATGAATAAGCAATTTCCCAAGGTATCCATTGATCTTTCTCTGCTTTCCAAGAATCTTTCATATTAGGGGAGAGAAGAACAATGGTAACAGAACTATCAAAGATTTTATCTGCCAGCTTTGAGCGGATAGTTTCACTTTTAAAGTCCGCTAAGCTATCGTCATCCTTTTCACCTTTATTAATATGAATTCCATCCCGATCAAATTTATTTTGAATAATATCCACATAATCACGGGCAGTTGTTACATGAAAAAAGTCATGTGGCCTTAATTGCTTCACTGAATTATCAGAATACTTGTATGAAATAAATACTTTATTTCCCATAATAAATTCCCTTAAATTATTTATATTCTTCTCTGATAGAAATTGCTGTTTCAATCCATTCTTCTATATTGTCTGCAATATTATTATAGGCATCTGAAGATTTAGGATCATAACAATTGACAATATTAGATAATTTAGAACCATCTTTTTTAAATTTAAATTGCTCAAATGGACTTCTTCCTTTTCTACTACATTTACCACTTTTTGGATCTTTTAGGTTATGAATATAGATACCCAATACACCTTTCCCTTCATTCCAAGCCTTTTGAATTTCATATTTTACCCATTTTCGTTTAGCTGTATCTTCTCCAATCAGAACAACCAAACAGCTTTTACCAGCTAAATTTTCATCAATCCATTTCTGTATTTCTTTATCTCCCTTCCTTTTTATTTCTTCCCAGGTATTAGGTGTCGCAGGTGGATTGCCTTCTAGCTTCCCAATATTTCTTACTTGTTGAACACGGAAAACATCTTTTTCATAATGAAAACTATAAAATACTTTTCTCTTCATAATTATTTAACCTTATTTAAAATTGACAAAATATGATATTTCAATTCATCTAGCGGAATATTTTCTTTAGATAGTGCTTGCATTTCAGTTTCAATATTTTCAGAGCACTCCTTGCGCATATCTTCTTCCCAAAGTTGTTTTGCCATATGACCTGTACTGGCAACGGGAATTAGGATATTCTTATTTCTTTTGGAGATATCAAACTCTTCTTGCATACCATTTGATGGAATTATCTCTCCATTTTGTGATTTATTTCCAAATAGAAATATAGAGATACCAGCATAAGAAATCATATCTTCACGCCAAGCAGACCATAATTCTTTACCTTCTTTATTTTGAGGAAATGGACGAAGTATCAAATAGTCCTCATCTATTTTTAAATTTTTTTCCGTAAGATATTTTATCGATCCTGAAATAACTGAACTGCCTATTCCCAATCCAAAACCTGTAACAATACGATACCCTAGTTTTAAAATCTCTTGAGAAAGAGAAGAAACAAATTGTTCAACCTCTTGCTGAGAATAAGGAGAATAATCTTCTGCAGCGCCTGAGATAAAGACAGTTTTACGTTTTTGTGCTTGTTCCACCTCACGTAAAATCTCTGTAATTTCCTCATATTGATTAACCAATAAAACGCTAATCCCTACTCTTTTTAAATCATTGATAAATAACTCTTGTTTACGCTTCCTGTATTCAAAATCAGCTTGATTTTCTTCAGGTAATTGCTGAACTTTGCGAAGAATACAAAAATGTTCTGAGACCTTTGCAAAAAAGCCCTTCCTTCGACA
>NZ_KV831645.1:0-5584 GCF_001837185.1 Neisseria sp. HMSC064D07
GGTGTTGACGGGTTTTGTTGGGAGGCGTATAGTTCGGTTCTTCGCTGCTGACGCGGTGAAGAAAACGAAGCAGACAGTATAACACAGTTAGTTGAAATTTTCGATAATTTTAGTTGACATTTGCTAAATGTACTGTATAATTCGATTCGCTCTTTAAAAAACAGATTACCGATAAGTGTGAGTGCATTAGGCCTCACACTGTTTGAAAGACAGACAAGATGATGTTTTAGACATTGTCCTGTCGGTTTCTTTGAAGCAGACCAGAAGTTATAAGTTAGAGATTGAACATAAGAGTTTGATCCTGGCTCAGATTGAACGCTGGCGGCATGCTTTACACATGCAAGTCGGACGGCAGCACAGAGAAGCTTGCTTCTTGGGTGGCGAGTGGCGAACGGGTGAGTAACATATCGGAACGTACCGAGTAATGGGGGATAACTAATCGAAAGATTAGCTAATACCGCATATTCTCTGAGGAGGAAAGCAGGGGACCTTCGGGCCTTGCGTTATTCGAGCGGCCGATATCTGATTAGCTAGTTGGTGGGGTAAAGGCCTACCAAGGCGACGATCAGTAGCGGGTCTGAGAGGATGATCCGCCACACTGGGACTGAGACACGGCCCAGACTCCTACGGGAGGCAGCAGTGGGGAATTTTGGACAATGGGCGCAAGCCTGATCCAGCCATGCCGCGTGTCTGAAGAAGGCCTTCGGGTTGTAAAGGACTTTTGTCAGGGAAGAAAAGGCTGTTGCTAATATCGACAGCTGATGACGGTACCTGAAGAATAAGCACCGGCTAACTACGTGCCAGCAGCCGCGGTAATACGTAGGGTGCGAGCGTTAATCGGAATTACTGGGCGTAAAGCGAGCGCAGACGGTTACTTAAGCAGGATGTGAAATCCCCGGGCTCAACCTGGGAACTGCGTTCTGAACTGGGTGACTAGAGTGTGTCAGAGGGAGGTAGAATTCCACGTGTAGCAGTGAAATGCGTAGAGATGTGGAGGAATACCGATGGCGAAGGCAGCCTCCTGGGATAACACTGACGTTCATGCTCGAAAGCGTGGGTAGCAAACAGGATTAGATACCCTGGTAGTCCACGCCCTAAACGATGTCAATTAGCTGTTGGGCAACTTGATTGCTTAGTAGCGTAGCTAACGCGTGAAATTGACCGCCTGGGGAGTACGGTCGCAAGATTAAAACTCAAAGGAATTGACGGGGACCCGCACAAGCGGTGGATGATGTGGATTAATTCGATGCAACGCGAAGAACCTTACCTGGTCTTGACATGTACGGAATCCTCCAGAGACGGAGGAGTGCCTTCGGGAGCCGTAACACAGGTGCTGCATGGCTGTCGTCAGCTCGTGTCGTGAGATGTTGGGTTAAGTCCCGCAACGAGCGCAACCCTTGTCATTAGTTGCCATCATTTAGTTGGGCACTCTAATGAGACTGCCGGTGACAAGCCGGAGGAAGGTGGGGATGACGTCAAGTCCTCATGGCCCTTATGACCAGGGCTTCACACGTCATACAATGGTCGGTACAGAGGGTAGCCAAGCCGCGAGGTGGAGCCAATCTCACAAAACCGATCGTAGTCCGGATTGCACTCTGCAACTCGAGTGCATGAAGTCGGAATCGCTAGTAATCGCAGGTCAGCATACTGCGGTGAATACGTTCCCGGGTCTTGTACACACCGCCCGTCACACCATGGGAGTGGGGGATACCAGAAGTAGGTAGGGTAACCGCAAGGAGCCCGCTTACCACGGTATGCTTCATGACTGGGGTGAAGTCGTAACAAGGTAGCCGTAGGGGAACCTGCGGCTGGATCACCTCCTTTCTAGAGAAAGAAGAGGTCTGATGCATTCACACTTATCGGTAAACTGTAAAAGATGCGGAAGAGAAAAGCTTGAGTGAAGACAAGATTCGCTTAAGAAGAGAATCCGGGTTTGTAGCTCAGCTGGTTAGAGCACACGCTTGATAAGCGTGGGGTCGGAGGTTCAAGTCCTCCCAGACCCACCAAGAACGGGGGCATAGCTCAGTTGGTAGAGCACCTGCTTTGCAAGCAGGGGGTCATCGGTTCGATCCCGTTTGCCTCCACCAAGAACTTTACAAATCAAAGGAAGCCTGCTATACTCAGCAGCTTATTTTGATTTGCGAAGTGAAATATCGACGCATCGATCTTTAACAAATTGGAAAGCCGAAATCAACAAACAAAGACAATGAGTTTATTTTGATTTTTTGTTCTTTGTAAAGGATAAAAATCTCTCGCAAGAGAAAAGAAAATAAACACAGTATTTGGGTGATGATTGTATCGACTTAATCCTGAAACACAAAAGGCAGGATTAAGACACAACAAAGCAGTAAGCTTTATCAAAGTAGGAATTTCAAGTTTGCTTCCCTAGTCAACGGGTAGGCAAACGAAGTCAAAGAGGTTCTTGAAATGATAGAGTCAAGTGAATAAGTGCATCAGGTGGATGCCTTGGCGATGATAGGCGACGAAGGACGTGTAAGCCTGCGAAAAGCGCGGGGGAGCTGGCAATAAAGCTATGATCCCGCGGTATCCGAATGGGGAAACCCACCTCTTAGGAGGTATCCTTATCTGAATACATAGGATAAGCGAAGCGAACCCGGAGAACTGAACCATCTAAGTACCCGGAGGAAAAGAAATCAACCGAGATTCCGCAAGTAGTGGCGAGCGAACGCGGAGGAGCCTGTACGTGATAACTGTCGAGATAGAAGAACAAGCTGGGAAGCTTGACCATAGTGGGTGATAGTCCCGTATTCGAAATCTCAACAGTGGTACTAAGCGTACGAAAAGTAGGGCGGGACACGTGAAATCCTGTCTGAATATGGGGGGACCATCCTCCAAGGCTAAATACTCATCATCGACCGATAGTGAACCAGTACCGTGAGGGAAAGGCGAAAAGAACCCCGGGAGGGGAGTGAAATAGAACCTGAAACCTGATGCATACAAACAGTGGGAGCACCCTTGTGGTGTGACTGCGTACCTTTTGTATAATGGGTCAACGACTTACATTCAGTAGCGAGCTTAACCGAATAGGGGAGGCGTAGGGAAACCGAGTCTTAATAGGGCGAACAGTTGCTGGGTGTAGACCCGAAACCGAGTGATCTATCCATGGCCAGGTTGAAGGTGCCGTAACAGGTACTGGAGGACCGAACCCACGCATGTTGCAAAATGCGGGGATGAGCTGTGGATAGGGGTGAAAGGCTAAACAAACTCGGAGATAGCTGGTTCTCCCCGAAAACTATTTAGGTAGTGCCTCGAGCAAGACACTGATGGGGGTAAAGCACTGTTATGGCTAGGGGGTTATTGCAACTTACCAACCCATGGCAAACTAAGAATACCATCAAGTGGTTCCTCGGGAGACAGACAGCGGGTGCTAACGTCCGTTGTCAAGAGGGAAACAACCCAGACCGCCAGCTAAGGTCCCAAATGATAGATTAAGTGGTAAACGAAGTGGGAAGGCCCAGACAGCCAGGATGTTGGCTTAGAAGCAGCCATCATTTAAAGAAAGCGTAATAGCTCACTGGTCGAGTCGTCCTGCGCGGAAGATGTAACGGGGCTCAAATCTATAACCGAAGCTGCGGATGCCAGTTTACTGGCATGGTAGGGGAGCGTTCTGTAGGCCGATGAAGGTGCATTGTAAAGTGTGCTGGAGGTATCAGAAGTGCGAATGTTGACATGAGTAGCGATAAAGCGGGTGAAAAGCCCGCTCGCCGAAAGCCCAAGGTTTCCTACGCAACGTTCATCGGCGTAGGGTGAGTCGGCCCCTAAGGCGAGGCAGAAATGCGTAGTCGATGGGAAACAGGTTAATATTCCTGTACTTGATTCAAATGCGATGTGGGGACGGAGAAGGTTAGGTTAGCAAGCTGTTGGAATAGCTTGTTTAAGCCGGTAGGTGGAAGACTTAGGCAAATCCGGGTCTTCTTAACACCGAGAAGCGATGACGAGTGTCTACGGACATGAAGTAACCGATACCACGCTTCCAGGAAAAGCCACTAAGCTTCAGTTTGAATTGAACCGTACCGCAAACCGACACAGGTGGGCAGGATGAGAATTCTAAGGCGCTTGAGAGAACTCAGGAGAAGGAACTCGGCAAATTGATACCGTAACTTCGGGAGAAGGTATGCCCTCTAAGGTTAAGGACTTGCTCCGTAAGCCCTGGAGGGTCGCAGAGAATAGGTGGCTGCGACTGTTTATTAAAAACACAGCACTCTGCTAACACGAAAGTGGACGTATAGGGTGTGACGCCTGCCCGGTGCTGGAAGGTTAATTGAAGATGTGCAAGCATCGGATCGAAGCCCCAGTAAACGGCGGCCGTAACTATAACGGTCCTAAGGTAGCGAAATTCCTTGTCGGGTAAGTTCCGACCCGCACGAATGGCGTAACGATGGCCACACTGTCTCCTCCTGAGACTCAGCGAAGTTGAAGTGGTTGTGAAGATGCAATCTACCCGCTGCTAGACGGAAAGACCCCGTGAACCTTTACTGTAGCTTTGCATTGGACTTTGAAGTCACTTGTGTAGGATAGGTGGGAGGCTTTGAAGCAGAGACGCCAGTCTCTGTGGAGCCGTCCTTGAAATACCACCCTGGTGTCTTTGAGGTTCTAACCCAGACCCGTAATCCGGGTCGGGGACCGTGCATGGTAGGCAGTTTGACTGGGGCGGTCTCCTCCCAAAGAGTAACGGAGGAGTTCGAAGGTTACCTAGGTCCGGTCGGAAATCGGACTGATAGTGCAATGGCAAAAGGTAGCTTAACTGCGAGACCGACAAGTCGAGCAGGTGCGAAAGCAGGACATAGTGATCCGGTGGTTCTGTATGGAAGGGCCATCGCTCAACGGATAAAAGGTACTCCGGGGATAACAGGCTGATTCCGCCCAAGAGTTCATATCGACGGCGGAGTTTGGCACCTCGATGTCGGCTCATCACATCCTGGGGCTGTAGTCGGTCCCAAGGGTATGGCTGTTCGCCATTTAAAGTGGTACGTGAGCTGGGTTTAAAACGTCGTGAGACAGTTTGGTCCCTATCTGCAGTGGGCGTTGGAAGTTTGACGGGGGCTGCTCCTAGTACGAGAGGACCGGAGTGGACGAACCTCTGGTGTACCGGTTGTAACGCCAGTTGCATAGCCGGGTAGCTAAGTTCGGAAGAGATAAGCGCTGAAAGCATCTAAGCGCGAAACTCGCCTGAAGATGAGACTTCCCTTGTGGTTTAACCACACTAAAGAGTCGTTCGAGACCAGGACGTTGATAGGTGGGGTGTGGAAGCGCGGTAACGCGTGAAGCTAACCCATACTAATTGCTCGTGAGGCTTGACTCTATCATTTGAAGAACTTCAAAGATAAAAGCTTACTGACTGATTCAGTCATCACCAATAATTGATTAAGGCTTTACCGATTTGTAACAGTTTAAGTTTGGCGGCCATAGCGAGTTGGTCCCACGCCTTCCCATCCCGAACAGGACCGTGAAACGACTCAGCGCCGATGATAGTGTGGTTCTTCCATGTGAAAGTAGGTCACCGCCAAACACCCATTCCGAAGCCCCCGACTGATGTCGGGGGCTTTTTACATGCCTGTCGGTT
>NZ_KV831646.1:0-41293 GCF_001837185.1 Neisseria sp. HMSC064D07
AGGCCGTCTGAAATTTTTCAGACGGCCTTTTTTGTTGTCCCAATCTTTATCGTTTCAAAGCCAAAGTCAATACGCCTGCGGTTACCAAGCCTAAGCCTATCCACTCCTGAGTGCTTGGGCGTTCGTCTAAGAAAACGACGGCCATCAGGGCGACCAAGACCAAGCTGAATTTGTCGACGGGCGCGACTTGTGAGGCATTGCCCAGTTGCAGGGCTTTGAAGTAGGCGAGCCAGGATGCGCCGGTAGCGAGGCCGGATAGGATGAGGAATGTCCAGTTGTGGCCGGTAAAGCCGTTCACGCCCTGCCATTTGCCGGTGTAGGTTAAAAACAATACCAAAGCGGCGAGGATGACCAAGGTGCGGATAAAGGTGGCGAAATCTGAATCTATGCCCTGTAAACCCATTTTGGCGAAAATGGCGGTCAATGAGGCGAAGCCTGCCGATGCCAATGCCCAAAACAGCCATGCGTTGCTGCTCATGTTTTATTCCTTTGTTTCAAATTGTTGACAATATGAATCCGCTTGTTGATGAGATATCGAAATTTTCACTGCGGTTTGTCTTTGGAAAACGCTATAATAGAACTAATATTCTTTTTCTTCCAGCCGTCTCTTGAGATTGTTTCAGACGGCCTTCCCTCACTCAATAAAGGAAAATCATGAGCTTCAAAACCGATGCTGAAATTGCCCAGTCTTCCACCATGCTCCCGATTGGTGAAATTGCCGCCAAGCTGGGTTTGAACGTTGACAACATCGAGCCCTATGGCCATTACAAAGCCAAAATCAATCCTGCCGAAGCATTCAAGTTGCCGCAAAAACAAGGCCGTCTGATTTTGGTTACCGCCATTAATCCGACTCCTGC
The DNA here is from genome assembly GCF_001837185.1 of Neisseria sp. HMSC064D07. Classification (NCBI taxonomy): domain Bacteria; kingdom Pseudomonadati; phylum Pseudomonadota; class Betaproteobacteria; order Neisseriales; family Neisseriaceae; genus Neisseria; species Neisseria sp. HMSC064D07. Next base: position 858 of record NZ_KV831646.1, read on the forward strand.
GGGTGAGGGTAAAACCACCGTAACCATCGGTTTGGCGGACGCGTTGCGCCATATCGGCAAAGATTCTGTTATCGCCCTGCGCGAGCCTTCTTTGGGTCCGGTGTTTGGTGTTAAAGGCGGTGCGGCAGGCGGCGGCTATGCCCAAGTTTTGCCGATGGAAGACATCAACCTGCACTTCACCGGTGACTTTCACGCCATCGGTGCGGCGAATAATCTGCTCGCTGCCATGCTCGACAACCACATCTACCAAGGCAATGAGTTGAACATCGATCCGAAACGCGTGCTGTGGCGTCGCGTGGTCGATATGAACGACCGTCAGTTGCGCAACATCATCGACGGCATGGGTAAACCTGTTGACGGCGTGATGCGTCCTGACGGTTTTGACATTACCGTTGCGTCCGAAGTGATGGCGGTATTCTGTCTTGCCAAAGACATCAGCGATTTGAAAGAGCGTTTGGGCAACATCCTTGTCGCCTATGCCAAAGACGGCAGCCCCGTTTACGCCAAAGATTTGAAAGCGAATGGCGCGATGGCGGCATTGCTCAAAGATGCGATTAAGCCTAACTTGGTGCAAACCATCGAAGGCACGCCGGCCTTTGTACACGGCGGCCCGTTCGCCAACATCGCCCACGGCTGCAACTCCGTTACCGCCACCCGACTGGCGAAACACCTTGCCGATTACGCCGTAACCGAAGCAGGCTTCGGCGCGGATTTGGGTGCGGAAAAATTCTGCGACATCAAATGCCGTCTGGCGGATTTGAAACCTGATGCGGCTGTTGTCGTAGCCACTGTCCGTGCTTTGAAATACAACGGCGGCGTGGAACGTGCCAACCTCGGCGAAGAAAACCTCGACGCTTTGGCAAAAGGTCTGCCTAATCTCTTGAAACACATTTCCAACCTGAAAAACGTATTCGGCCTGCCTGTGGTGGTTGCCATCAACCGTTTCGTGTCCGACTCCGATGCCGAGTTGGCCATGATTGAAAAAGCCTGTGCGGAACATGGCGTCGAAGTTTCCCTGACCGAAGTATGGGGCAAAGGCGGCGCGGGCGGCGCGGATTTGGCGCACAAAGTCGTTAACGCCATCGAAAATCAACCGAATAACTTCGGCTTCGCCTACGATGTTGAGTTGAGCATTAAAGACAAAATCCGTGCGATTGCCCAAAAAGTGTACGGCGCGGAAGACGTCGATTTCAGCGCGGAAGCGTCTGCCGAAATCGCTTCACTGGAAAAACTGGGCTTGGACAAAATGCCGATCTGCATGGCGAAAACCCAATACTCTTTGAGCGACAACGCCAAACTGTTGGGCTGCCCCGAAGGCTTCCGCATTACCGTGCGCGGTATTACTGTTTCCGCTGGCGCAGGTTTTATTGTTGCGTTGTGCGGCAATATGATGAAAATGCCGGGTCTGCCGAAAGTTCCGGCTGCCGAGAAAATCGATGTGGATGCAGACGGCGTGATTCACGGCTTGTTCTGATTTAGATTGATCTTGAAATAGACAAAGGCCGTCTGAAACGAGGTTTCAGACGACCTTTTATAATTTAAGTGAATTTCAACCGGCTTTTTAAGAAATTGAAGAAATTGTCTATCATGCCGAACATTGTATTGCGGTCTTCGCCAAACAATGAAATGCTGCGGTCTTTGCTGATTCTGTCATAGGCGGCAAAAATGGTTTTCAGCTCTTCGGTGGTCAAGCGCAGTTGCTTTTCGTACAAGATGCGGCTTAAGAGGGTGACTTCTACTGGGTTCAAATCAGGGAAGAGATGACTGATCCACAACTCCATGGTGTATTGGACGGATCTGCTGATTTTGTCTCTTTTTTTGCTTTCTTGAGTTTGATGTATCCTGTAAAACAACAAAGGTTCGGGCAGATTGGCAAAGGTTTTGCCATGTAGGGCGCATTGCACCCACATATGGAAATCGGGCGCAGTCTCTGTCGCGGTGTAGTTTATCCCGAGGTTTTTAATGCTGTCGTGCCGCCACATGGTGGTGGGGTTGAACATGTTTTGGGCGGCAAAGGAGAGAAAGGCTTTAATGTCTTTGTCGATCAGGGGGAGGTCGCTTAAAACGGGTTCTCTTCCGGTTTGGTCATCAAAAAAGATGGTGGCTTGGCTGCCGACAATATCGATTTCGGGATGGCTGTCTAAGAATTGAATTTGTTTTTCAAAACGATCCAAGGCGCAAATATCGTCCGCGTCCATTCGTGCCACATATTCGACCTCTACATCTTTGAGCATATCCATGGCAAATTGGCAGGCAAACGGCTCGCCCCTGTTTTCCGGAAGGTGGAAAACCTGCAAACGTGAATCTTTGGCTGTGTAAGCCTCGAGGATTTCACCGGTTTTGTCTGTTGAAGCATCGTTGATGGCGATGACGAAAAAGTCGCGGAATGTTTGATTCAATACCGAATCCAAGCATTCGGGCAAATAAGCTTCGGCGCAATAGGCCGGCAAAATAACGGCGAGTTTCATGTTTGCTTTCGATGTGTTTTGATGTGTAGTCGGTGGAAGATTTTACTATAAATTTCCCAAAAGCTAAGGCCGTCTGAAACCTTATTTTCAAGTTTTCAGACGGCCTTAGTGTGAATCCGAGATACGGATTATTTAACGATTTGGTTCAATTCGCCTTTGGCGTATTTGGTTGCCATTTTTTCCAAAGAAATCGGTTTGATTTTGTCGGCTTGGCCTTCGCAACCGAATGCGAGGTAGCGGTCAAGACAGATTTGTTTCATGGCTTCGACGGTTTTGCTCAAGTATTTGCGCGGGTCGAATTCGGATGGGTTTTCTGCCATGAAGCGGCGGATGGCACCGGTAGAGGCGAGGCGCAAGTCGGTGTCGATGTTGACTTTGCGCACGCCGTGTTTGATGCCTTCGACGATTTCTTCAACCGGTACGCCGTAGGTTTCACCGATTTTGCCGCCGTGTTCGTTGATGACTTTCAGCCATTCTTGCGGAACGGAGCTGGAGCCGTGCATCACGATGTGGGTGTTTGGCAGGGCTTGGTGGATTTCTTTGATGCGGTCGATACGCAATACGTCGCCTGTGGGCGGACGGGTGAATTTGTATGCGCCGTGGCTGGTGCCGACGGCAATCGCCAGTGCGTCAACGCCGGTATCTTTAACGAAACGTACGGCATCTTCAACGCTGGTCAGCATTTGGTCGTGGGAAAGTTTGCCCACTGCGCCTACGCCGTCTTCTTCGCCGGCTTCGCCGGTTTCGAGGTTGCCCAATACGCCGATTTCGCCTTCAACGGACACGCCGCAAGCGTGGGAGAAGTTGACCACGGTACGGGTGGCGTTGACGTTGTATTCGTAAGAAGAAGGGGTTTTGCCATCTTCCATCAGCGAGCCGTCCATCATCACGGAGGAGAAGCCCAGTTGAATGGAGCGTTGGCATACATCAGGAGATGCGCCGTGGTCTTGGTGCATTACCACAGGGATGTGCGGGAATTCTTCGACTGCGGCCAAAATCAGATGGCGCAGGAATGGGGCACCTGCGTATTTGCGTGCGCCTGCGGATGCTTGAACGATAACGGGGGCGTTGACTTGGTCGGCCGCCTCCATGATGGCGCGCATCTGTTCGAGGTTGTTAACGTTGAATGCGGGCAGACCGTAGCTGTTTTCGGCAGCATGGTCCAACAGTTGGCGCATGGATACGAGTGCCATGAGAAGCTCCTGAAGTAGTGAAGGGTAAATTTATCCTATAAATTATAATGTTTTTTGCTATGAAAAACTACAAGCTGCTACATTGTTTTTATATATTAACGAACAGGGTCTCGGTTTATAATGGCAGAGTATTGAAAACGGGTGTGCAAAATGGATAGGATTTCGGTGGCCGAGTGTGATAAGCCTTTATTTCAGACGGTCTTGACGGTGCAGGTGGGCGATGTGAACTATGGCGGCCATCTGGCAAACGATGCGGTGTTGCGTTTGTGCCATGAAGTGCGGATGCGTTGGCTGGCGAAGCTGGGTTGGAGCGAAATGGATGCCGGAGGGGCAGGCCTGATTATGGCGGATGCGGCGGTGCAGTATTTGGCGCAAGGTCATCATGGCGATGAGCTGTCGGTAGAAATGGGGGCGGCAGGCGTGGCCGGTGTGGGCTTTTCTTTGTTGTACCGTATCCGTAGGATTTCAGACGGCCTTGTGCTGGCGAAAGTGCAGACAGGCATGGTGTGTTTCGATTATGGCAAGCAGCGTGTCTGCCGTCTGCCTTCGGCATTGAAAACGGCATTGGAGGCCGTCTGAAATGGCGGAATCAAACCATTTTGCACTTCATCTTGAACGCTATCTGAAAACCTTGCTGCAACAAGGCAAGTCGGAGCATACCGTTTCCGCTTATCGGCGCGATTTGAGCGAGTTGATGCGCCTGTTGCCCGATAATCTTGAAAACGGCCTGCCGACGCGCCGTGATTTTGTGGCGGTATTGAAAAAGCTGTCGCAAAAGGGCTTAAGCGAAAGCAGCTTGGCGCGGAAATTGTCGGTATGGCGGCAGTATTGCAGTTGGCTGGTGCAGATAGAAGTCATGGAAAGCGACCCGACATTTAATATGAAAGCGCCGCGCCTGCCCGAACGCCTGCCCAAAGCACTACCGCAAGAACCTTTAAACCATATCCTTGACCATGCGCCGGTTGATGACGAGTTGGACGTGCGCGATAAGGCCATGTTTGAATTGATGTATGGCAGCGGTTTGCGCCTGAGCGAGATACAAGGTTTGAATCTGGACGGTATTGTCTTGGACGAAGGCTGGGTCAGTGTGAAGGGTAAAGGGGGCAAGCAGCGGCAAGTGCCTTTGGTGGGCAAAAGCATTGCGGCATTGCGCGATTATTTGGCAGTGCGTATTGCCAAAGAGGGCGAGCAGGCCTTGTTCACCAATAAGAACGGTGGCAGGCTGGGGCAACGTCAAATCCAAAAACGCCTGCAGGCGTGGGCAGTGCGCGTGGGCAGCGCCAGTCATATCTCGCCGCACATGATGCGCCACAGCTATGCAACCCATCTTTTGCAGGCATCGGGCGATATCCGCGCCGTACAGGAATTGTTGGGTCACAGCAACCTTTCCGCTACGCAAGTTTATACAAAGCTGGACTTTGACCATTTGGCGCGCGTTTATGATGAGGCTCACCCAAGGGCGAAACGGAAAAAATGATTTTGTTTGAATCAGGCCGTCTGAAAGAATGTTTTCAGACGGCCTGATGTTTTATGGATAAAAATACAGATGATTTGAAACTATTTGAATTTTTATCGGTCTGATGAGGTTTCGATATTGGTTTAATGTGCGGATAGCATAAACGCCGGAAGAATAGGCTGTTTTGTCTTACCGCTTATCTTTTAAAACGACCTTTTGTTTGATAATATTAGTAATGAGAGCTAATATCATATTATGATATGCAGCCTTTAAAACAGCAGGTCTATAAACTTTCTCTATAAGCATTAATGCTTATTTTGACTGTAAAACGACTTGCAAACGGGAATTGTTGCTATTAACATAACGGAATTATGGATAAAAAACGAATTTTAACTCCAGCCGTCGTGACTTCCGTTGCGTTGATTCACGTCGGCTTGGTTGCACTTTTATGGCACGCGCACAAACCGCCTCCTGTCGAAATGGCGAATATTGAATTTGTCGATTTAGGCGATTTCGGCGGTGGCGACGGTAGTCCTGAGGGCGAAGGCGCACCTGCCGCCCCCGAGCCTACCCCCGAACAACCTAAACCCAAGCCGAAACCCAAACCTAAGCCTGTCGAGCCGCCCAAACCTGTTATCAAACCTGTGGTAACGAAAAAAGAAAAAGCGGATATCGTACAGCAAAAGGAAAAACCGAAACCTATCGAGAAACCTAAGCCCGAGCCTAAGCCGGAACCCAAACCTGAGCCGAAGCCCGAGCCAAAACCTGAACCAAAACCAGAGCCGAAGGCAGAACCTAAACCGTCTCCCAAAGCATCTGAATACTCAGGCAGCAAAACCGGGCCGAATACTGCTGAAAACGGTAAAGGCAACGGAGAAGGTAAAGCCTTGGGCGGAGAAGGAAAAGGCAACGGCGGCGGTACGAAAGGTACAGGCAGCGGCCGTGGTGAAGGCAGCGGATCTGGCAGCGGCGGCTCGAAAGGTGAACATGGTTCCGGCACCGGCGGTAGCGGAGGTGGTGGCAGCGGTACAGGTGCCGGCAGCAGTAAAGGCAATCCGGCAAAAGGAACCTGCCATATTCCGAGACCTCCGTATCCTTCACTGTCCACTGAAAATGGCGAAGAGGGCTTGGTTGTTTTGAAAGTCTTGGTTGGTCCCGGCGGTAAAGTGGATTCAATTAGTGTGAATAAATCAAGTGGTTATAGTCGTCTGGATAATGCAGCGCGTAAAGCCGTTAAAGATGGTAGCTGTCATGCAAGCGTTTGGACTGAATTTAAAGTACCTGTCAAATTCACGCTCGAATAAGTATCTAGGCCTAAGCAGATTGATTAGAAAATATATGCTGTTGGGAAATGATTTATTTTAAATGACCCGATAGAAATTTTAATTTTATTTTTAACTTGGAAAAATTATGGATTTAAGTTTAGTTTTCAAATCAGGTGATGTGGTACTGATTGGTGTATTTGTCCTGATGTTGTTGATGAGCGTAGTGACTTGGAGCGTCATCGTGATTCGCTGCATCAAATACTGCAAAGCGAAAAAAGGCAATGCTCAGGTAAAAGAGTTGATGCTGAATGCGTTTACGCTGGCTGATGCCGTACAAAAAGCCAAAGCGGTAGAAGCACCAATGAGCAATGTTGCCGATGAGTCTCTGCGCGCATACCAAAACTACCGTCAAACGACAAGCAAATCGCTGATTGACGAATTGCCTTTGAACGAATACTTGGTCGTTCATATCCGTAACAGTTTGGCTCAAACCATGCGCCAGTTTGACTACGGTATGACTGCTTTGGCCTCTATCGGCGCAACTGCTCCTTTTATCGGTCTGTTGGGTACTGTTTGGGGTATTTACCATGCCCTGATCGGCATCAGCGAAAGCGGTCAAATGAGCATTGCTGCGGTAGCCGGTCCGATTGGCGAGGCTTTGGTATCGACTGCTGTCGGCCTGTTTGTGGCGATTCCGGCCGTATTGGCGTACAACTTCCTCAATCGCGGTACAAAAACCATCGCGCAAGATATGGACGCATTTGCACATGACCTGCATGTCCGCCTGCTGAACCAAAAGGATTAAACCATGGCTTTCGGATCAATGAATTCCGGCGATGATGCGCCGATGTCGGATATCAACGTTACACCTTTGGTGGACGTGATGCTGGTGTTGCTGATTGTATTTATGATTACCATGCCGGTGCTGACCCACTCAATTCCTTTGGAGTTGCCGACTGCTTCGGAAAAAGCGGCGAAAGAGGATAAGCAGCAGCCTAAAGATCCTTTGCGTTTGAGCATTGATGCCAGTGGTGCTTATGTCGTTGGCGGCGATTCCGATACCAAAGTGGATTTGGCAACAGTAACTGCCAAGCTGAAAGAAGCCAAAGCGAAAAACGAAGATGTGATTGTGGCGATTGCGGCGGATAAAGCGGTTGAATACGATTATGTTAACCAAGCCCTGCAAGCGGCGCGCGAAGCCGGTATCAGCAAAATCGGTTTTGTAACGGAAACCAAAGCGCAGTAATCTTTTGAACACAGTAAAGGCCGTCTGAAATTTGAGTAAAGTTTCAGACGGCCTTTTGTTGTATTTGGTAACTATATGTCCAGGCTGTATAATTAGCGGATTAAATTGAATAATGACAATACAGGAACCACTATGACAGAAACCATCGAGCGCGACAGTATGCAATACGATGTCGTGATTGTCGGTGCAGGCCCGTCGGGTTTGTCCGCCGCCATCAAACTCAAGCAGCTTGCCGAAAAGAATGGACGCGAAATCAGCGTTTGTGTGGTGGAGAAGGGTTCAGAGGCCGGTGCGCACTCGCTGGCCGGTGCCATCATCGATCCGATTTCTTTGAATGAGCTGATTCCTGATTGGAAAGAAAAAGGCGCGCCGCTGACGCGTACAGTGACGAAGGACAGGGTTTTGTTCCTGACCGAGAAAAAAGCCTTCAACTTGCCGGTTACCCCTAATTTCGACAACCATGCGAACTACATTGCCAGCTTGGGCGAAGTCGTGCGCTGGCTGGCGGAGCAGGCGGAAAATTTAGGCGTGGAAATTTATCCGGGCTTTGCCGCTGCCGAAGTGCTTTATCACGAAGACGGTTCGGCCAAAGGCATTGCGACCGGCAATATGGGCGTGGGCAAAGACGGAGAACCGACCGATTCATTCCAGCCCGGCATGGAGCTTTGGGCTCAGCAAACCATATTTGCCGAAGGCTGTCGCGGCTCGCTTTCCAAGCAAGTCATTGAACAATTCAAGCTCGACCAAAACAGCGAGCCGCAAACTTACGGCTTGGGCATTAAAGAAATTTGGGAAGTACCGTCTGAAAAACATCAGCCCGGTTTGGTCATGCACAGCGCAGGCTGGCCGTTGGACAGCAAAACCTACGGCGGCTCGTTTATTTATCACTTTGACGAAAACAAAGTTGCTGTCGGCTTTGTGGTTGGCTTGGATTATCAAAACCCTTATCTGTCGCCGTTTGAAGAGTTCCAACGTTTCAAAACCCATCCTGAAATCCGCAAAACCTTTGAAGGCGGACGCCGTATCGCTTATGGCGCGCGTTCGCTGATTGAAGGCGGTTTGCAAAGCCTGCCGAAACTCTCGTTCAAAGGCGGCGTTTTGGTCGGCGATGCGGCTGGCTTCCTGAATATGCCGCGCATCAAAGGCATCCATACGGCCATGAAATCCGCCATGCTTGCCGCAGAAGCCGTGTTCCCTTTGTTGGAAAACCTCGAAGAAGTGGAAAGCTTCGACAGCGGCAAAGAAGCGGCCGATTATCAGCAACGCTTTGAACAAAGCTGGCTGTATCAAGAGCTTTACGCCGCGCGCAATGTCCGTCCGTCATTCAAATGGGGCGTTTACCTCGGCTCCGTCTATACCGGTATCGACCAGATGATTTTCAGAGGCAAAGCCCCGTGGACTTTGAAACATCACGGCAAAGACAACGAGCAGCTCAAAAAAGCCGCCGCGTGCAAGCCGATTGACTATCCGAAGCCTGACGGCGTTTTGACCTTCGACCGTTTGAGCAGCGTTTTCCTTGCCAACCTTGCGCACGAAGAAAACCAGCCCGACCATTTGGTGCTGAAAAATCCGCAGGTCATGATAGATGTAAACTACAAAGAATACGCCTCGCCCGAAACCCGCTATTGTCCGGCCGGCGTATATGAAATCGTCGAAGAAAACGGCAATCCGCGCCTGCAAATCAACGCCGCCAACTGTGTTCACTGCAAAACGTGCGACATCAAAGACCCGACGCAAAACATCACTTGGATTTGTCCCGAAGGCGCGAGTGGACCGAATTACGGCGGAATGTAATTTACTGTTTTGAAGTCAAAACCTAAAGACCGTCTGAAAAGTTTCAGACGGCCTCTATCCTATTATTTCATCAATGGAAGCATTATGAACACGCACATTTGGCAGGCAGGCCGATTTGAAATCGCCTTAGACAAACCGAAAATCATGGGCATCGTCAATCTGACCCCCGATTCATTTTCCGATGGCGGCACCTATTCGCAAAATGTCCAAATAGCATTGGCACATGCCGAGCAACTGCTGAAAGACGGTGCGGATATTCTCGATATCGGCGGCGAATCTATGCGCCCGGGTTCGGATGATGTTTCTCTCGGAGAAGAAGAATGGGCCAGGGTACAGCCGGTTTTGGCGGAAGTCGCCAAGTGGAATGTTCCCGTCAGTTTGGACACGCGCCACACGGCAATCATGGAAAAAGCCTTGGCGCAAGGCGGCGTCGATATTATCAACGATGTTGCCGCATTGAGTGATGAAGGCGCAGTCGCATTATTGGCTCAACAGCCGACGACAGGCGTGTGTCTCATGCACATGCAGGGTTTGCCCAAAACCATGCAGCTTAATCCGCAATATCAAGATGTCGTCGAAGAAGTCGCGCGTTATTTAAAAGCACGCGCGGCAGAATGCGTTCAAGCAGGCATTGCCCCTGAACGCATCACGCTCGACCCCGGCTTCTGTTTCGGCAAAAACCTGCAACACAACATTACCCTGATACAACATTTGCCTGAGTTGATGGACGCAACCGGATTCCCCCTTCTGATCGGCATATCGCGCAAAAGTATGATTGGCGAGCTGACAGGCGAACAAGATGCCGCCAAACGCGTACACGGCAGCGTCGCAGCCGCTTTGGCCACTGTCGCCCGAGGCGCGCAAATCATCCGTGTTCACGATGTTAAAGCAACATCGGACGCTTTGAAAGTTTGGGAAGCATTGGGCATATCGGCATAATGCCCGAATAGAAAACCAACAGGCCGTCTGAAACATTTGCCCGGCATCTTGAACAAGCAACAAGTTATGCTATAATCCGCTTCTACTCTTGACGGGTCTGTAGCTCAGGGGTTAGAGCAGGGGACTCATAATCCCTTGGTCGTGGGTTCGAAACCCACCGGACCCACCAAATATTAAAAATGCCCGAGGCTTTTGGCTTCGGGCATTTTTGTATTTATTGGTTTGTGAAGGGTTGGAATATAATGTCGACAATAGCAATTTGGTTATGTCGTCCAATATGTTTTTTAGGGAAAATTCTTTTAAAAAAAGGAGGAGTAGTTTGGTGGAGTTATTTCCTTATTTTCAGTTTTTTTAGCATTTTTGTATTTTATTGCAGTTATCATTAATCTAGTAATGCTATATAAAATATTAAAATCAGAAGGGATGGATATAGGTTTTTTTGAATATCTATTTACTCATAGAAGTATGCAATTAAAATTTTTCAAGATACTGTTTGGAATGCAAAAAGTCTCCAATAAATTTTATCTGAAAATATTAAGAATAAATTTTACGGTTGCTATGATTATTCTTATTTTAGGTTTTTCTGTTGTCTTATATTCGACATATTTAGCATAAAAATTAACCTATCGAATGAAAGTCAGCTATTTAACTGTAGAGTGTTTTGTAAACCAATGCCGTCTGAAAATCTTCATTTCAGACGGCATTTTTAATTATTCAAGTAATACCATTTCAGTATGGCTGGATTGTTTTCAGACGGCCAGAAGATTTAGTCGGCCGTTCCGCGTATTTCGTTGATTGGGATGCGCGGTGTATAAAGTATGTCGTAAGTCGGCTTGTCCAGCAGATCTTGCAGTGAGTATTGATCTAAATGATTGAAGAAGGCTTTGATGGCGCCAGTAATGATACCGGTCAGTCGGCAGGAAGGGGTGATGAGGCACTCGTTGTTGTCGCCCATGCATTCGACGACCTGCATTGGCTCAAGATGGCGTACAACTGCACCGATATTGATGTTTTCAGGATTATCTGCCAAGCGTAAACCGCCGCCTTTGCCGCGCACGCTGACCAGAAAACCGCCTTTGACTAATGAGGTAACCACTTTCATCAAATGGCTTTTGGAAATATTGTAAGTCTCGGCAATGGTGCTGATATTGACGAGGGTGTCATCGTTGATGGCAGTATAAACCAATACGCGCAATCCGTAATCGGTATGTTGGGTCAGATACATGGCTGGCTCTTTAGATATTTTTATTATATGTCAAAAGCGTAGTGCTTGGTGAGGGGCTGTTTGACTTTATGTGGGATTGGGTTTCATAATATCTGAAACATTTGAATTAATCCAGTTTGACAGACTGTTGCCATTATAACGAACTTATGAAGCCCTTGAAACGCCATCCTGCCTTAATAGAACTTTCCCGCGAACATCATGGCTCGCTGTCGTTGTGCGTCCGTCTTCTGCGTACGCCCGATCAAAGCCATCAGGCGGAGCTGGAGCCTCATTTTGTTGAGCTTGAGCCACATTTTTGGGAAGAGGAAACCATGTTTGCGCCGTATTGGGATAAAATTGACCCTGCGTTGCGGCAGCGTTTTGAAGGCGATCATGCCAAATTACGCGCGATGATGGCGCATCCTGAATATATGAATGAATCATGGAATAAGGAGTTTGCTGTCACTTTGCGCGATCATGCGCGCTTTGAGGAGCGCGAGCTTTTCCCTGCGATTGAACCTTTTTTGCCTTTGCCTGAAAATGTGTGACAGGGAAAGGGGTCGATGGCCGTCTGAAAAGTTTCAGACGGCCTCTGTTGCTGTTTTATGATGATATAAAAATTGAAGGAACCACCATGACCGATTTGTTCAAACACCCGGTTTGGGCAATGGCCTTCCGCCCGTTTTATTCGTTGGCGGCTTTGTATGGCGCATTGTCTATACTGCTTTGGGGCTTCGGCTTTCAGGGTACGCCTGAGTTGCTGGGTTTTTATTGGCATGCTCATGAAATGATTTGGGGCTATGCCGGATTGGTTGTCATTGCATTCTTGTTGACGGCCGTGGCGACTTGGACAGGCCAGCCGCCGACACGCGGTAAGGCGTTGGCCGGTTTGACCGCATTTTGGCTGTTGGCCCGCATTTGTATGTTTATTCCTGGTTGGGGGGTAACGGCAAGCGGCATATTCGGTACGATCTTTTTCTGGTATGGCGCGGTATGCATGGCTTTGCCGGTAATCCGTTCTCAAAACAAGCGCAACTATGTTGCCGTGTTCGCCATTTTTGTTTTGGGCGGCACCCATTTTGCCTTCCATCTGAAAGTGCAGCCGTTTGATGCTATTGCGCTGATGACCGGTTTGCAATCCGGTTTGATTATGGTGGCCGGATTTATCGGTTTGATCGGTATGCGGATTATCTCGTTCTTTACGTCCAAGCGTCTGAACGTGCCGCAAATTCCCAGCCCTCAATGGGTGGCGCACGCTTCACTTTGGCTGCCTATGCTGACCGCCATGCTGATGGCGCATAACATATTGCCGGGACTGGCCGCGTTGTTTGCTCTGGCTGCCGGTGTGATTTTTACCGTGCAGGTGTACCGCTGGTGGTATAAAGCCGTACTGAAAGAGCCTATGCTTTGGATTTTGTTTGCCGGCTATCTGTTTACCGGCTTGGGCTTGATTGCTGTCGGTATTTCTTATTGGGTTCCAAGTTTCCTGAATTTGGGCGTACACCTTATCGGCGTTGGCGGTATCGGCGTGCTGACTTTGGGTATGATGGCGCGAACTGCGCTTGGCCATACCGGCAACTCTATTTATCCGCCGCCTAAAGTGGTTCCTGTCGCCTTTTGGCTGATGATAGCTGCAACGGTTGTCCGTGTTTTGGCAACCTTTGTGAGCGGTACGGCATATACGCACAGTATCCGCTGCTCCGCCGCTTTGTTTGCCGCCTCTTTGCTGTTGTACGCATGGAAATATATTCCTTGGTTGATCCGCCCGCGTTCGGATGGTCGTCCGGGTTAACGGTTTGGCAAAATGAGAAGGCCGTCTGAAAAGTTTCAGACGGCCTTTATTATTGATAATAAAAAAAGCCTTTCAGAATATGAAAGGCTTTCATTGAAATTATGGCCTCGCCAACAGGAATCGAACCTGTATTTTACGCTTAGGAGGCATACGTTCTATCCGTTGAACTATGGCGAGGCGGTAAAGGAGGGGATTTTAAACCTTTCCAGCAAAAAAAGACAATAAGCCGGCGGCAATCAAAGGGCCGACCGGAATGCCGCCGACAAAGGCAACGCCGATGACCGTGCCGATTAATAATCCGGTTACCAGAACAGGCTGTTCGCTCATCAATGGAACGCCGCGTCCGGCAAGCCAGGCAACCAAAATGCCGATAAGGACGGCGGCAATCATTTTGAAATTGATAAACTCGGAAACCGGCGGAATTTGGATTTTACCGGAAACCAGCGGGCTCAATACACCGATGGTCAGCAGGATGATGCCCAGATGCAAACCGTGTTTTTCCACCAAGGGAAGATATTGCGACAAGGCCGTCTGCTGCATGAGCAGCAATACCGCTGCCGAAATCGTAATCGAGTTGTTGTTGCTGACGACACCCAAAAAAATCAGCGTAAACAGAAACAAAGGGACAAAGCTGAAATTCATCGGATTAAGATACTCGGGCCAAAGATTCTTTTGCCAGTTGGATCATGGCTTCTTTGACTTCGCTGTCAGGCAACACGTTCAATGAAGCGATGGCTTTGTCGACGGCTTTTTTCGCTTCGGAAATCGAATACGGCAAAGCGTCGGAGTTGACGACATAGTCGTGGATTTTTTCAAAATAGCTGCGGTCGGCATTTTCCAAGGCGTGGCGCACATCGTTTGCTGCCTGCTCGGAGCCGTTTCGCATCAGGTAAATCAATGGCAGGGTAGGTTTGCCTTCTGCCAAATCGTCGCCGACGTTTTTACCGATTTCTTCGGTTTCGCCTGAATAGTCCAATACATCGTCAATGATTTGGAAAGCCGTACCGACGTACATGCCGTAGTCTTTCAAGGCTTGCTCGTGTTCGGGGGAAGCCTTGCCCAAAATTGCGCCGACTTGTGCGGCCGCTTCAAACAGTTTTGCTGTTTTGTATTGGATAACTTGGACGTATTGCTCTTCGGTAATATCCGTATTGCCGATGTTCATCAGCTGCATGACTTCGCCTTCGGCGATGATGTTGGTCGCATCTGCCATCACTTCCAAGATACGCATGCTGCCCGAACCAACCATCAGTTGGAAGGCGCGTGTATAGAGGAAGTCGCCGACCAAAACAGCCGCCGCGTTGCCGAAGAGGTTGTTTGCGGTTTTACGGCCGCGGCGCAAATCGCTTTCATCGACGACATCGTCGTGCAGGAGGGTGGAGGTGTGGATGAATTCCACCATCGCTGCCAGCGAGTACAATTTTTCATCGTCATGCCCGACTGCTTTGCCTGCCAAAATGGTAATAATCGGACGCAGGCGCTTACCGCCCGCGCTGATGATGTATGTGCCGATTTGCGAAATCAGTGCGACATCAGATTGAACAGCTTGGTTGATGACCGCATTAACTTTGGCAAGGTCATCGGGCAGGTGGCGTTGGAAGTAAGGCAGGTTTTCGAGCATAAAACATTCTCTGTTGATAAAACGGAGCGGAGGCTCCAATGAATCTGTTTAAACCCGTACATTCGGTCGGGGTAATAACGTTGCATAAAGATATCAGCAATCCAGCGCGTGATTATATCAGTTAAAAAGCATGCAACATATCTTTCAGACGGCCTTTTCACTTGTAAATAAAATAAATTTTGACAAAACAGGCAAATAGAAATAGAATAGCTCGTTTCGCACATGGTGTGCGGAATGTTAACCTAATTCTCATGGAGTTGAGTATGTACGCGGTCGTAAAAACCGGCGGTAAACAATACAAAGTTTCCGTTGGCGAAAAATTGAAAGTAGAACAGATACCAGCCGAACTCGACAGCCAAATCGAACTGACTGAAGTTTTGATGATTGCTGACGGCGAATCTGTAAAAGTAGGCGCACCTTTTATCGAAGGCGCAAAAGTAACAGCTAAAGTCGTTGCTCATGGTCGTGGCGAGAAAGTACGCATTTTCAAAATGCGTCGTCGCAAACACTACCAAAAACGCCAAGGCCATCGCCAAAATTTCACCCAAATCGAAATCGTGGCAATCGCCTAATTTCAAGTAAGTTCAGGAGTATTACAAATGGCAAGTAAAAAAGCAGGCGGTAGCACCCGCAACGGTCGCGATTCAGAAGCCAAACGCTTGGGCGTTAAAGCCTACGGCAACGAGCTGATTCCGGCAGGCTCTATCATCGTTCGTCAACGTGGTACTAAATTCCACGCAGGTGACAACGTAGGCATGGGCAAAGACCACACTTTGTTTGCTAAAGTCGACGGTTACGTTGAATTCAAAACCAAAGGCGCGCTGAACCGTAAAACTGTCAGCATCCGTCCTTACACCGGTTCTGAAGAATAATCGTTTTACGATTGAAAGCCGCATTCTGAAAAGGAATGCGGCTTTTGTTTGTCAGGCTGTTTTGTCCGTTTGATAAAATCCGTATGTCGTGAAGCTTGATTTATATTAAGGCCAAAGTAAAAACGTGCTTACAATCGATGGCCTTTGTTTTATTCTATCGACTCTTTCTATATAATCTATCAAATGCCTTTGATTTACCCTCATGTAGCTAAACACAGTAAACTTAAGGCCGTCTGAAAAAATCCGTATCAGTTGAATACAAGGAATTCCTCCCATGAGCTTACACAGTGATATTCTCGTCGTCGGCGCAGGCCCTGCCGGATTAAGTTTTGCCGCAGAGTTGGCCGGAAGCGGTTTGAACATAACCCTGATTGAAAGAAGTCCTTTAGAAGTGTTGCAAAATCCGCCGTATGACGGCCGTGAAATCGCACTGACACACTTGTCGCGCGAAATCATGCAGCGATTGGGTATGTGGGATTTGATTCCAAAAGACGAAATTTATCCTTTGCGCGATGCCAAAGTATTGAACGGTCATTCCGATTACCAGCTCCACTTCCCGCAACCGACTCAGGCGCGCGGCGAGCCTGCGGACTGCTTGGGCTATTTGATCTCCAATCACAATATCCGCAAAGCCGCTTATGAAGTCGTGTCCAAATTGGACAACGTGAAAATTCTGACCGGCACTAATGTTAAAGAAGTCAAAACTTCTGATGATGAGGCGCAAGTTATTTTGGAAAGCGGCGAGGTATTGACCGGCCGTTTGTTGTTGGCCGCCGATAGCCGCTTCTCGCAAACGCGCCGTCAATTGGGCATTTCTTCAGATATGCACGATTACAGCCGCACCATGTTTGTGTGCCGCATGAAGCATACCTTGTCCAACCTGCATACCGCATATGAATGCTTCCACTACGGCCGTACCATTGCGTTGCTGCCTTTGGAAGAACACTTGACCAATACAGTGATTACGGTGGACAGCGATAAAGCCGAAACGATTAAAAACATGTCGCCGGAAGAATTGGCAGCCAGTGTGAAAGAGCAACTCAAAGGCCGTTTGGGCGATATGGAATTGGTCAGCACCATTCACAATTATCCTTTGGTTGGTATGATTGCCCAACGTTTCTACGGCAAACGCAGCGCGTTGATTGGTGATGCCGCAGTCGGTATGCATCCGGTTACTGCGCACGGTTTCAACTTGGGTTTGGCAAGTGCTGATCTTTTGGCTAAATTGGTGCTTGAAGCCGAGCAACGCGGTCAGGATATTGGTGCGAAGAGCCTGCTGGAAAAATACAGCACCAAGCATATGCTACACGCCCATCCGATTTACCACGGCACCAATATGCTGCTGAAACTCTTTACCAATGAAACTGCTCCGGCAAAACTGCTGCGCGGTTTGGTATTGCGTGCAAGCAATAACTTCCCACCGCTGAAAAAACTGATTACCAAACAATTAACCGGTTAATTGTTTAAAACATAAAAGGCCGTCTGAACGATTAAAGTTTCAGACGGCCTTTTTTTATCTGCTGTTTATTTGGCTAAAACCGATTCGGGCATTTCTTGACGGACGTTTAAGGAAGTCAGCTTTTTGGTCAAGATGCTTAATACGATGCCGTATGCAGGCAGGAAGAAGAGGGTGCAGATGGTGAGTTTGAATAGATAATCGACAAATGCGATGCCCTGCCAGTTTGCCGCCATAAATTCATCGTTGCTCGCATAAAAGGCAACGGCGAAAAACACCAGCGTGTCCAAAGCATTGCCAACAACGGTGGAAGCAGTAGGGGCAATCCACCATGATTTCAGACGGCGTAATTTGTTGAACACGAAAATATCGAGGATTTGCCCGAGCGCATAGGCGGAAAAGCTGGCCAATGCGATACGGCCGACGAAGGTGTTAAATTCAGTTAAAGATGCCCAGCCTGTCCAGTTGCCGTCATGAAAGAGGACGGAGAAGACGTAAGAGAGCAGCAGGGCGGGGAGCATAACCCAAAAAATAATCCGTCTCGCCAACGGCGCGCCGAAAATGCGCACGGTCAGGTCGGTAGCGAGGAAGATAAAGGGAAAGGAAAATGCGCCCCAAGTGGTAAAGATACCGAAAATTTGAAAGGGGAACTGCACCAGGTAGTTGCTGGCGGCAATAATAAAAATATGGAAAAGCACCAGCCAGAAGAGCGCTTTCTTCTGCTGTGCGGCAGTAAATTCGTACATGGGAATCTTTCGGAAGTTTTTCAGACGGCATGAAGCCTTGCGAGACCGTGCAATAAGTAAAGTCGCGTAATAAAAAGTGCGTTAGGCCGTCTGAACGGGATTATTGTGCATCGTGTTCAAACAGGCGTTTGCGTGCTAAAGCTTCAAACTCTGTGCCTGCTTTGCCGTAGTTGGCAAACGGATGAATGGCGATGCCGCCGCGGGGTGTGAATTCGCCGAATACTTCGATGTATTTCGGATCCATCAGGGCGATGAGGTCTTTCATGATGATGTTGACGCAGTCTTCATGGAAGTCGCCGTGGTTGCGGAAGCTGAAGAGATAGAGTTTCAGTGATTTGCTTTCCACCATTTTGATATGGGGGATGTAGCGGATGTAGATGGTGGCAAAGTCGGGCTGGCCGGTCATCGGGCAGAGGCTGGTGAACTCGGGGCAGACGAATTTGACGAAATAGTCGTTGTCGGGATGTTTGTTGTCGAACGCTTCCAAAATTTCAGGCGCGTACTCGCTCGGGTATTGGGTTTTCTGGTTGCCCAAAAGGGAGATGCCTTGCAGCTCTTCGTTGTTGCGGGACATGAGGTTTCCTTAGTTTTTTAATGTGGGAGGTTTTCGAACCACGGGGTGCGGATTGTAATATAAATTGCATGGCTTGTGCGGATTTTATAGCGATGAATCAGCAGGATAGGTTTCAGACGGCCTGTTTTGTATTTTATGAAACCTGTTTTCCGCTTTACAATAGCAGCCAATCAACAGGCCGTCTGAAAGTATTGTATGTCTTTAGCCCAACCCAAACGTATTCTGATCATCAAATTGCGCCATCATGGTGATGTGCTTTTGAGCACGCCGGTGGTCGATGCGCTGAAAACCCGTTTCCCCGATTGCGAAATCGATATGCTGGTGTATTCCGGTACGGGGCAGCTGATTGCCGATAATCCGCAGATTGCGCAGATTTTTACCATTGATCGAAATTGGAAGAAGCTGGGCGTGTTTAAGCAGTTGGCGTGTGAGAAAAACCTTTTCTCTAAGCTGAAGGCGCGTGATTACGACTGGGCTTTCAATCTGTCCGACCAATGGCGCGCGGCAATAATCGCCAAACTGTGCGCCCGTTGCAGCGTGGGTTTGGACTGCATCAAGCGCGACGGATTTTGGTGGCGTTTCTGTCATGATTTTATCAACCATGAGCTGGATACCAGCCATCATATCGTTGAAAACCAATTGAATATCCTTGCGCCGCTTATCCAGCTAGAAGACGTGGCCGATGCGAAGGTACGCCTTTGGGTGGCACAAGATGCAAGGGAAAGCATGCGACAGAAATTGCGTGAGCAGGGTTGGAGCGGCGAAGATTATGTGTTGATGCACCCGGGTGCGCGTTGGCATTTCAAATGTTGGGAAGACGGCAAAAACGCCGCCATCGTACAGCTTCTGCTCAACAGCGGGCAGAATGTCGTATTGACTGCTTCTCCCGACACTGTCGAACAATACATGCTTCAGGAAATTATAGGCCGTCTGAATATTCCGGAAGGCAGAAAAGTATATGTGTTGTCCGGATGCTTGAGCCTGCGTGAATTGGCGGCGGCCATTGAGGGCGCCAAGCTGTTTGTCGGTGTTGATTCCGCACCGATGCACATCGCCGCTGCTTTGGATAAACCGCAAATCGCTTTGTTTGGAGCGTCATGGGTGGATAAATGGCGTCCGTACTCCGAGCAGGCTGAAGTCATTTATGCCGGCGATTATGCAGAACTGCCCAACCCTGACAGTATCGATACCAACGATCCGACACGTCTGTTGAAAGCGATTCCGTTGCAGGATGTGTGGGATAGAATTTCTGCCAAATTGGAAGCGTTGGAGGCTTAAAACCGCTTACCACGATCCGTTAAACGTTTTAGCTTTGCGCCAAAATGCCCATTTGGAACGGCGGCCGATTTCCAGCGTGCCGCCGTTTTCGCCGTCTGTAGTAATGCAAACGGTTTTCAGACGGCCTGAGGCGAGTGCGTCCCATAAAGGCGCAAACCAACGATTTTCCCAGCTTTCCAAAATATCTTTGTATGCCCAAACATCGCCTGTCTGTAAGGTGGAAACCAAGTCGTCCAAAAAGATAAGGCCGTCTGAAACCGTGTTGCCTGTTTCTTGAACCATCTCAAACCAAGCCTTCAAATCGTATGGTGCATCGAGTTTGGGCGTATCTGAAAAACGCGCCCATACGCTGTCTGAAGCGACAATATCCGCAGACTGTGTACCGTCCGCATCATTCCACAGCCACAAACCGTTGATTTCCGGCAAGCCTTGTTGTTCGCGCGCTTGGTTAATCGGATGCGTGTGGAGAAACATTTGGATTTCCGTCTGCATAGCCAACCAAGACACCGCATCTTCGCCGTGCGCCTGACCGTCCATTTCCGGCTGTCCGCACACATCCAAAACACATTCCGCGCCCCAATCTTCAGTCTTCGGCATACTGAGCAGCCACATGCTTTCGCAAAGCGGCTCGAATTGCCAATCTTTATCTTGATAAAACGCCGACAAATCCGCACATAACTGCTGCGCCTCTTCTTTTTGGATGCCGATAAACTCGCCGCTGATAATGTTGACATGGTGCATGCCCATCTGTTGCCAAACCGGAGAGGCAAAAGCGGCTGCGCGTTTTTGGTTTGTGTGGCGTAAACGTTGCACTTGGGTAATGAGGCTGCCGTTCCACAAATGGCGGCCGTAAAATTCAGACGGCCTGAGTGTTTCTTTGCGTAATATGCCGTAACGCAAAAGACGGTTAAAAGCAGGTAAGGCAAGCGCAGGCACGGATTCGTCGGCAAAACGATTGAGCGAGGGGAGGGCGAGGGTCAGCTTCATAAGCGCAAATAGATAGGAAAACCGTTATTTTACGCGACAAATGATGCGTTTCGGAACCTTGCCCTCACGCCCTGAAAAAGAGCTGTTCGGACGGCCGGTTTGGAAAAAATGGGCTGTCATGCTAGAATATGTGGCGTAAATTTCAGAAAAACAGGGTGTAAATCAACACAATAGCCCTGATAATAACGTCAATCTCAAATACGACCTCATTCATTCCGAATGAAAACCTGATTTTCAGATCGGAAAAAAAGACTCAAAGTCCTTTATCCCCAAAACTGTTTAAACCAGCAGGCGGTCGCGGCAGGCCGGATGTGCCGGCATTCTGCAAACTTTAAAAAAACAGACCGCCCCATTAAGGATAACGCGTGATTAAAAACAAATATTCCACTCGATTCAAAGCAACCCTCTTAGCGTTTCTGCTGCCGGCTTCAGGCATCATGACCGCATACGCCATTACCGACCCTCAACCTGCACAAACCGATTTCAAAGTCGAGCGTATTTCCGAAGAGCTGCCTGCCGTTTATGTGGAAACCAATACCTATCAATCCAGCTATTGGGCGCAAGAAGCCGTCCAAGCCGGCGACTCTTTGGCAGACGTTTTGACGCGCATGGGTGTCAACCAAGAAGACATCAAGCAAATCATGGCGAAAAACAATGCCAACCTCGACATGAAAAACCTGCGGACCAACCAATCCGTCAACATCCGCATCGATTCTTCAGGCCAAGTGACCGACGTTCAATTCTTTACCGATGAAGAATTGGAACGCAACTTGGTGGCTTTGGAAAAAGTCAAAGGTAAATGGCGCATCTCCAATGCCGAAATCGACATGAAAACCATGCCGACCCTGCGCTCCGTGCAAATCCGCACTTCCGCTATCGGCGATATGCTTCGTGCCGAAATTCCTTCCGAAGTGTATATCCAGCTCAAAGAAATCTTTGCCGATTCGTTCAATATGAGCGACTTAGGCGAAGGCGATACCGTGCGTCTTTTGTACAACAGTATGTATTTCCGCGGCCAGCAAATGGCGGTCGGCGATATTTTGGCGGCTGAAGTGGTTAAAGACGGCAAAACCTACCAAGCCTATTATTACAGCCAAGGCAAAGGCGACGAAGAAAGCGGTAGCTACTACGACCAAAACGGTAAGTCCCTGCAACAAAAAGAAGGCTTTAATACCGAGCCTGTTGCATACACGCGCATTTCTTCCCCATTCGGCTACCGTGTCCACCCGGTTCTGCATACCGTCCGTATGCACACCGGTATTGACTATGCCGCGCCGACTGGTACGCCGATTAAGGCCGCTGCCGACGGCGAAGTGATTTTCAAAGGTTGGAAAGGCGGCTACGGTAATACCGTGATGATTCGCCATGCCAACGGTGTGGAAACCCTGTACGGTCACATGAGCGCGTTCAGCCCTGCCGACGGCAGAGTCCGTGCCGGCGAAGTAATTGGTTTTGTGGGTACAACCGGCCGTTCTACCGGTCCGCACCTGCACTACGAAGCACGCGTCAACGGCCAGCCGGTCAACCCGACTACCGTCGCCCTGCCGACGCCGAAGCTGACCCCGACCAATATGGCCGCGTTCCGCAAACAGCAAAAAGATGCCAGCACGATGTTGTCTACCATCCGCTCTTTGCCGGTTTCCGTAGCGCAGCTGGATTAATAAGATAAAGGCCGTCTGAATAAGGTTTCTTTCAGACGGCCTTTCCTATTAAAATCGATACCTCAACGCCCACGTTTACTCAGAGAAAGCTTATGTCTGCTCATCAGCCCATTATCCAATCCCTGCTTGATACCGACCTGTACAAATTCACCATGCTGCAAGTCGTGTTGCACCAATTCCCGCAAACCCACAGCCTTTACGAATTCCGCTGTCGCAACAAAGAGATGGTGTATCCGCTGGCCGATATTCAAGAAGACTTGGAACGCGAACTCGACGCCCTGTGCCAGCTTCGCTTTACCCATGACGAACTCGATTATCTGCGCAGCCTGCGCTTTATCAAAAGCGACTTTGTCGATTACCTCGAACTTTTCCAACTCCAACGCCGCTTCGTCCAAGTCAGTCCCGACGATCAAGGCCGTCTGAATATCCGCATCGAAGGCCCGATGATACAGGCGATGTTCTTCGAGATTTTCATTCTTGCCATCGTCAACGAACTCTATTTCCGCCGCTTGGAAACACCTGCCGTCATCGAAGAAGGCGAGCGTCGTTTGCAGGCCAAAGCGCAACAGCTGAAAGAAATCGCGGCTACACAAAATCCGAATGATCCGCCGTTCCTGATTTCCGATTTCGGCACACGCCGCCGCTACACCCTTGCATGGCAGGAACACGTTATCCGTACCTTATTAGAAGCCGCTCCCGATATCGTGCGCGGTACCAGCAACGTTTATCTGGCCAAAAAACTCGGCATCACACCCATCGGCACCATGGCGCACGAGTTCCTCCAAGCCTTCCAAGCCTTGGACGTACGTTTGCGCAATTTCCAAAAAGCCGCGCTGGAAAGCTGGGTACATGAATACCGCGGCGACCTCGGCATTGCACTGACCGACGTAGTCGGCATGGATGCCTTCTTGCGTGATTTCGATCTTTACTTCGCCAAACTCTTCGACGGCCTACGCCACGACAGCGGTGATCCTTATGTTTGGGGCGACAAAGCCTACGAGCATTACAAAAAACTCAAAATCGACAGCCGCACCAAAATGCTGACCTTTTCAGACGGCCTCGATATTGAGCGTTCATGGGCGTTGCACCAATACTTCAAAGACCGTTTCAAAACCAGTTTCGGTATCGGTACCAACCTGACCAACGACTTGGGGCACACACCTTTGAACATTGTCTTGAAGCTCGTCGAGTGTAACGGCCAATCCGTCGCCAAGCTCTCTGACTCCCCGGGCAAAACCATGACCACCAACAACACCTTCCTCGCTTACCTGCGCCAAGTGTTTGACGTACCGGAGCCGGAAGAGAAAGCCTAAAAACAAAGGCCGTCTGAAATGTTCAGACGGCCTTTTAAATTAATCCATATCGCTTTCGGGCAATTCTGCCGAACCCATACGGCGCAGGATGATATTGGTTTTGTTGTGCATTCGTTTGCTCTTAGGGTGGTCTGCGTAAAACAGCGGAGCCGGAACGCGCGCCGTGAGCTTGGCGGCTTGTTGGCGGGTGAGGGCGGAGGCAGGTTTCTTGTAGAAATACTGGGATGCAGCTTCCGCGCCGAATACGCCGTAGTGCCATTCGATTGAGTTTAAATACAGCTCAAAAATGCGGTCTTTGTCGGTAACAGCTTCCATCATCGCCGTAATCGCCGCTTCTTCGCCTTTGCGGATGTAGCTGCGGCTTTCGTTGAGAAACAGGTTTTTCGCCAGTTGCTGGCTGATGGTCGAGCCGCCGGCTTTGACTTCGCCGCTTTGCTTATTGCGTTTCATGGCGTATTTAATGCCGTTCCAGTCAAAGCCGCTGTGTTCGGCAAAGTTGGCGTCTTCGGAAGCAATCAGGGCTTTTTTGAGGTTGACGGAGATTTGGTCGTAAGGCACCCAGCGGTAATCCAGCTCGACATCGCGGCCTTCTTTTGCAAACTGGCTCATGCGCATGGACATGAAGGCGGTTTTGCTGGGTGCGACGGCGCGGTAGGTAATGATGTTGCCGTACACATAAGCGTTGAAGAAAATGAAGATGCCGATGGGCAGGGCAATCAGCCATTTGATGATGCGGAACATAGTTACAGGGCTTTCATATATTCGATAACGGGGCGGATATCGGGCGTAAATCCGCGCCAAATATGGTAAGAAGCGGCAGCCTGACCGACCAGCATGCCCAGGCCGTCTGAAACTTTGACCGCGCCGTTGCTTTGGGCAAAGTTCAAAAACGCCTGAGCCGCTTCTCCGTAAACCATATCGTAGGCAAGGTGGCAGCCGCGGAAAATTTCAGGGCTGACGGCAGGAAGCTGACCGCTCAAGCCGCCGGACGTGCCGTTGATGATGATATCAAAACCGCCGTTCAAATCCGCCATCGGGACGGCCTCAATGCCGAAAAGCTGCTCCAATTCCTCGGCTTTGGCATGAGTACGGTTGGCAATAACGATACGGGCAGGGCGGTGTTCTTTCAACACCGGAATCACGCCGCGCACCGCGCCGCCTGCGCCCAAAAGCAAAATGGTTTTGCCTTCGATGGCAATGTTTTTAACCTGCGTGATGTCGTTGGCCAAACCGATACCGTCGGTATTGTCGCCGCGTATTCTGCCATCTTCCAACCACACCAGCGTATTGACCGCGCCGGCAGCCAAAGCGCGGTCGGAATGTTCGTCCGCCAGCGCAAAAGCTTCCTGCTTGAACGGAACGGTTACATTCGCACCTTGCCCGCCCTCGGCACGAAACGCCGCAACAGCCTCGGCAAAACCGCCGATTTCGGCACAAATGCGCTCATATTCAATGGTTGCACCTTCCTGTAGCGCAAATTGCTGATGGATTTGCGGCGATTTACTGTGTGCAACGGGATTGCCGAAAACGGCGTAACGCGGGAGGGTAGTCATGGTCGTGTTCCAAAAGACGGGATGGCTATTTTATAACGGCGGCGTACATATGGAAACGATGCTGTCTGAAACGGTTGTCAGGTAGCATTATGGAATATTTGTTTCTTGAAAAAAGTCATTTCTTTTTTACAATTTAACTTTATTTTTTACAATTTAAGGGGCGAACATGAAAAAGATGTTGTGCTTGGCAGTATTTGCATTAGGGTTGGCAACGCCGGCGGTGGCGGCGGATTGGGTGTTGTTGGGTAATGACAGTGACATTACTATATTTGGTGATGCAGACAGCCGTACGGACGATAGAGCATGGTTTAAACATAGGTACGCCAAGCCGCAAACGATTGGCGATGGAAAATTTTTTAATACAACTAAATTGTTGGAAGAAATAGATTGCGGTGGTAAACGTCGTAGGATTTTGACGATAACGGCGTATTCCAAATCGGGAAACTCTATCGGCTCTGAGACACCATCCTATGCCGAATGGCATTATGTTATTCCCGGTACGGTTGGAGAGAGTATGTACAAATTTGTCTGCAACCGCTATCCTCGCTGACCGTTTTCAAACCAAACAACAGATGCCGTCTGAACTGCTTTCAGACGGCATCTGTTTTGTCGGCATTCGGACAAAAGGGCGGGCATTCCGCTTTTGAACAGACAAACTGAAGCATATTGTTGACAATCTTGCCGTCTGAAACTATATTTCATTGCGTAAAAACGGGTGCCCTGATGTATTTCAGACGGCCTTACCGTGGTAGAATAACAACTTAAACTCATTCCCTCAGGAGCTGAAGATGTCCATCAAAGACGCTGTAAAACTGATTGAAGAAAGCGAAGCCCGCTTCGTAGATTTGCGCTTTACCGATACCAAAGGCAAGCAGCACCACTTTACCATCCCCGCCCGCATCGTCCTCGACGATCCCGAAGAATGGTTCGAAAACGGTCAAGCGTTTGACGGTTCGTCCATCGGCGGTTGGAAAGGTATTCAGGCTTCCGATATGCAGTTGCGTCCCGATGCGTCTACGGCCTTTGTTGATCCTTTCTACGATGATACCACCGTTGTCTTTACCTGTGATGTCATTGACCCTGCCGACGGCCAAGGCTATGACCGCGATCCCCGCTCTATCGCACGCCGCGCCGAAGCCTATTTGAAATCTTCCGGTATCGGCGACACCGCCTATTTCGGCCCCGAGCCTGAATTCTTCGTTTTTGACGGCGTAGAATTCGAAACCGACATGCACAAAACCCGTTACGAAATCACTTCCGAAAGCGGCGCATGGTCAAGCGGCCTGCACATGGACGGTCAAAATACCGGCCACCGTCCGACCGTCAAAGGCGGTTACGCACCCGTTGCGCCGATTGACTGCGGCCAAGACCTACGTTCTGCCATGGTCAATGTTTTGGAAGAACTCGGCATCGAAGTGGAAGTCCATCACAGTG
This sequence comes from Neisseria sp. HMSC064D07, assembly GCF_001837185.1. Classification (NCBI taxonomy): domain Bacteria; kingdom Pseudomonadati; phylum Pseudomonadota; class Betaproteobacteria; order Neisseriales; family Neisseriaceae; genus Neisseria; species Neisseria sp. HMSC064D07. The sequence continues at coordinate 27,710 of NZ_KV831646.1, forward strand.
AAGTCGGTACCGGCAGCCAAATGGAAATCGGCACCCGTTTCGCCACTTTGGTTAAACGCGCCGACCAAACCCAAGACATGAAATATGTGATTCAAAATGTCGCCCACAACTTCGGCAAAACCGCCACTTTCATGCCCAAACCGATTATGGGCGACAACGGCAGCGGTATGCACGTTCACCAATCCATTTGGAAAGACGGTCAAAATCTGTTCTCAGGCGACGGCTATGCCGGTTTGTCCGATACCGCCCTTTATTACATCGGCGGCATCATCAAACACGCCAAAGCCCTGAACGCGATTACCAATCCGTCCACTAACTCCTACAAACGCCTCGTGCCTCACTTTGAAGCACCGACCAAACTGGCATATTCCGCTAAAAACCGTTCCGCTTCCATCCGCATTCCGTCCGTGAACAGCAGCAAAGCACGCCGCATCGAAGCGCGTTTCCCTGACCCGACCGCCAACCCATACTTGGCGTTTGCCGCTTTGTTGATGGCCGGTTTGGACGGTATTCAAAACAAAATCCATCCGGGCGACCCTGCCGATAAAAACCTGTACGACCTGCCACCGGAAGAAGATGCATTGGTGCCAACCGTTTGCGCTTCTTTGGAAGAAGCACTGGCCGCCCTCAAAGCCGACCACGAATTCCTCCTGCGCGGCGGCGTGTTCAGCAAAGATTGGATCGACAGCTACATTGCCTTTAAAGAGGAAGATGTCCGCCGTATCCGCATGGCACCTCATCCGCTGGAATTTGAAATGTATTACAGCCTGTAAAACAGCTGAGGCATTTTAAATAGAAAATCAAAGGCCGTCTGAAACTGGATTTGAAGTTTCAGACGGCCTTTAGATTTGAATTGGCTAGGGTATTCTGATTTGCCATAATAGCGAGAAGCAATGAGTCATGCCGTTTGAAGGCCTTTATGGAATCGGTGCCTTGTGTTAAATTGTGCTAACGAAATCATTTAATCAAAAAGGTTGGACAAAATGAATAAAATAATTGGTTTGGCCATTGCTGCGGCATTTGGTTTGAGCGCGTGCAGTAATTTAGATCACAAAACCGCGCACGAGGTCATGTCGATTTCCAATGACCGTATTTTAAAAGAAGACCACAGCTTTAACATCACAGGCAGCTCTCAAGTATATATCAGCCCATTGGCTGAAGCTGTATTGGCAGATGAAAAGGTGGAAAAGAAAGCCGAAGCGAAAGCAGAGGATGCCAAAGCCAAAGAGGGGGAGGCGGCAGCCTCTATGGAGGTTGCTCAAGAAGACGACGCTGCTTCGAAGCAGGAGTTTTCTGAACGAGAAGAGGCTGAGTTCCGCAATGCAATGCTTGATGCCTTGCCGGACGGCAATATCGCACAAGTTGCCGTTGATTATCTGGATAAATATCCTGCCATATCCAGTTACATAGAAGGGGTTCATCTGAATTATGAGTCGGCAGTTGATTTGTCAACGCGTCAATTTGAGTTGATTCCTGAATTGACCATCAACAACCACAATGAAAAACTTAGTATCAAACTTCCTATGAAACTGGATGCGGAAAAATGGGAAATTTATATGGATCCGCCTGCCAGTGCTGCTGCCATTATTAGTGTGTACACTGATGAGACAATCGGCAAACGTTTAATCAAAGAACCTTTAAAATTGAGTTTGAAAGAAATCGGTGATTCGAAACGTATGCCTTTTGATCATATTGCAGAGGCGGGAGTACGTGCTTTTTTGAGTGCCAATAAGGCTATGCCTGCCGATGCATATGTATTTAAAGAAATGGATGCCTTTGGTAAGGCAAATCATGCACGCTATCGTGTACGTCATGTCATGAAACCAGAGTATGATTCTATCGTAATGAAGGCAGTGGCTAAGGCTTTTGATGAAGAATTGTCGAAATTACAGAAAACGCCTCAACCAGGGTCAACAGAAGAAGATTATAAAAATGCGCGGGAATTTTTCAGTATGTCTGTCAACATAAGTGATAACCAGCCACTTAGCGTCCAGCGGATATTCGGTAACAATCTTGTTGTCGACTATTATCTCGACCGCAAAGGCCGCATGTTGGCTTCCCGCATGTATATGCAAATCAACGGCACACATAAGGCCATTAATATTATCGGTGACAGTGTGTACAGCAATTACGGCAAACCGGTCTTCAAATTGAATCCGCAAGGTAAGGGCATTACTTGGAAAGAGCTGAAAGAGTTTTTCAGTTCGAATAAAAAAGAAGACGATTAAAGCCTCGGGCTGTCTGAAAGGATATTTTCTGTTTTCAGACGGCATGTTTGATAAGGAAAACCATGTTTGCAAATTTTGATTTAGGCGTATTTCTGCTGGCAGTATTGCCCGTGTTGTTGGCCATTACCGTGCGCGAAGTGGCACGCGGTTATACGGCGCGGTATTGGGGCGACCATACCGGCGAGCAGTTCGGGCGTTTGACCCTCAATCCGCTGCCACACATCGATCCTGTCGGTACAATTGTCGTGCCGCTGGTGTGTCTGATGATAGGCAGTTTTCTATTCGGCTGGGCGCGCCCCATGCCCATCGATTCGCGCAATTTCCGTGATCCGCGCCGCGCGTGGCGTTGGGTGTCGATTTCAGGTCCGATTGCCAATCTGATTTTGGCGTTCTTTTGGGGTTTTGTCGTCGTACTTTCCGCGTATGTGCCTGAGTCTTATCAAGCGCCGTTGGTACAGATGGCCGGTTACGGCGTGATGGTGAACTCGATTTGGGTCGCATTCAGCCTGATTCCGATTTTGCCTTGGGACGGCGGTATTTTTCTCGATACCTTCCTTAACGCCAAGCAGTCCATGCAGTTCCGTAAAATCGAGCCATATGGTACATGGATTATCCTGATCCTGTTGTTTACCGGCCTGCTGGCCAAACTGATTTGGCCGATTATCGCCATGATTCAGGCCGCAGTGCAGATGGTTGTCATGCTGTTTATTTAAATGTTGTGGCTGAAAAGGCCGTCTGAAACTCAGTTTCAGACGGCCTTTTTCATTGTGCAACATGTAAATACGATTGGAAAAGTTGCTTAAAAATTGTACAATCTCAGCCCTTTCAATTTGGCGCACACATCATGCACATCGGCGGCTATTTCATTGACAACCCCATCGCACTTGCCCCCATGGCAGGCATTACGGACAAACCGTTCCGCCGGATTTGCCGCGAGTTTGGCGCAGGGTGGGCGGTATGCGAAATGCTGACCAGCGATCCGAGCTTGCGCCATACCAAAAAAACCTTGCGCCGCAGCGATTTTGAAGGCGAGGGTGGAGTTGTGGCCGTGCAGATTGCCGGCAGCGATCCGCAGCAGATGGCGGAAGCTGCGCGTTACAACGTCGGCTTAGGCGCGCAGGTCATTGATATAAACATGGGCTGCCCGGCCAAAAAAGTATGCAATGTGCAGGCGGGCAGCGCATTGATGCAAAACGAGCCTTTGGTTGCCGAAATCTTGGAAGCCGTTGTCAACGCGGTGGACGTACCCGTTACCCTCAAAACCCGTCTGGGCTGGCATGACGAACATCAAAACTTGCCGACCATTGCCAAAATCGCCGAAGAATCAGGCATCGCAGCCCTTGCCATCCACGGCCGCACCCGTACGCAGATGTACAAAGGTGAAGCGCGTTACGAACTGATTGCCGAAACCAAAGGCCGTTTGAACATCCCCGTCTGGGTCAACGGCGATATTACTTCGCCGCAAAAAGCCGCCGCCGTCCTCAAGCAAACTGCCGCCGACGGCATCATGATAGGGCGCGGCGCACAAGGCAGACCGTGGCTTTTCCGTGATTTAAAACATTATGCCGAACACGGCGTTTTGCCGCCGGCCTTAAGCTTGGCAGAATGCAATACCACCATTTTGAACCACATCCGCGCCATGCATGAATTTTATGGCGAAGTGGCCGGCGTACGCATCGCCCGCAAACACATAGGCTGGTATATCGACGAAATGCCCGACGGCGAACAAACACGCCGGGAAATCAACCGCTTGGACAGTGCCTCAGCACAATACGATACCCTTGCCGCCTATCTTGAGATACTTTCAGAAAAAACCGACCGTTGGGTATGCCATTATCGGGAAGACTAAAGGGTTTCAGACGGCCTTTTTCTTTTTGGGAAGTAAATATGAAATTGACCTCACGGTTCAAACGTTTCGGCATAGCCGCGCTGTTGCTGACAGGATTTGGTATTTATGCTTATGACTACAATCTGATAGCCTGTAAATTAATGGATCGCTATTGGAATGAAGACAAGAGCAGGTGCATGAATCCTGATTGTCGTCAACATGATGCTTGTATGCTGAGTGCAGGGAAGGATAAAGCAACATGCGAAACCATCCGCCCCGGTGACAGTTTGGATAAGGCTTGGTATGTACTGGGCAAACCTTGGTATGAGGAGAATGGGCGTTTCTTTTGGGGTAATAAATATGGAGATAATGTAGCAGAAATCGAACCTGACGGAGAAAAGGTTGGCAAGATTACTTGCTTTGAGGAGTAGGGTGCATGAGGAGATGGTTTCAGGAAGCCCTATGTTTAAGTTGTTAAAATAATTGTTTGTCAAAAAACATCAAGCTGATTCTATGTTTCCGCGCAATCGTTTCGAACATGTGGATTGGGAACAGGAGTTAAAGAAATCTATTTCAAAATAAATCGATAGTTAATCAAAAATAAATATAAATCGGATAGGGTAAATTCAATCAAATCAAATAAACGTCGTCTGAATGTTCAGACGGCTTCATCATTTAAAAACAAATCTAAAGAAAGACAATCACGATGAATCAAACGACGACTGACATTGCGCAATGTATTGAACAAAACTTACGACAATACTTCAAAGACTTGGATGGTACGGAACCTTGCGGCGTGTATGATATGGTATTGCATCAAGTGGAAAAGCCGATGCTTGCCTGCGTGATGGAGCAATGCGGCGGCAACCAGTCTAAAGCGGCGGTCATTTTGGGTTTGAACCGCAATACCCTGCGTAAAAAATTACAACAGCACGGTATGCTGTAATACGGCAGGGCAATCCGTCCTGACGGTCGAAGGAGAAATAACAATGCAAAATCCGAATAAATTAAATATCCATTTCATCTTGCACGAGGCATTTGAAGTGCCGGGAGCATATTTGAAATGGGCGCAATGGCGCGGACATAACATCAGTACAACCAAAGTGTACGAAAGGGAAACCCTACCTGGCAATGTGGACGATATAGATTTTTTGATTGTGATGGGCGGGCCGCAATCGCCTGATGAAGACAGGCAGGCATTCCCGTATTACGACCCCGAATCCGAGCTGCGCCTGATGCGTCAGGGGATGGCGGCGGATAAATATATTGTCGGCGTGTGTTTGGGTGCGCAGCTTTTATCCGTTGCCTACGGCGCGCGCCACACACGCAGCCCTGAGCGTGAAATCGGCATTTATCCGATTGAGCTGACGGCGGAAGGTTTGGCGGATGCCCATGTTTCCCTGTTGGGCAAAACCCTGAATACCGGCCATTGGCACGGCGATATGCCCGGTTTGACGGATGAGGCGGTTGTGTTGGCAACCAGCAAAGGCTGTCCGCGCCAGATTATCCGTTTTGCGCCCAAACATTATGCCTTCCAGGCCCATTTGGAGTTTGACCGTGAAGCCGTCGGGCTGCTGATTGCGGCGGACGGACGCGAAAATGTGGCTGAACAAAGCCAAGCCCAAACTTATGTCCAGCATCCGGATAAAATCGAAGCGGCGGATTTCAGTGAAATGAATGCCAAACTCTTTGACTTTTTGGATTCGCTGACGCAGACAAAATAAAAAAGGCTAACCCTCCAGGCCGTCTGAATAATAAATATAGAGAAGAAACGATTAACCCTTTTTAAAAGGTCGGACCATGTTCTATCAAATACTTGCCCTGCTGATTTGGGGCAGCTCTTTTATCGCTGCCAAGTATTCTTACGAGATGATCGACCCTGCGCTGATGGTTGAGGCACGGTTGTTGATTGCCGCATTGATGGTGATGCCGTCGTGCCGCCGTCATTTGGGTAGGATTCCGCGGAGCGAGTGGAAGCCGTTGTTATGGATTTCCTTTGTCAACTACGTTGTCGTTTTGATGCTTCAGTTTATCGGTTTGAAATACACGTCTGCCGCCAGCGCGGTTACCATGGTAGGGTTGGAGCCTTTGCTGGTGGTTTTTGTCGGTCATTTCTTTTTCAACGACAAAGCGAAAATTTACCACTGGATTTGCGGTGCGGCGGCGTTTGCCGGCGTGGGCATGATGGTAATGGGCGGTGCAGAAGAAGGCGGTACGATTGATTGGTTCGGCTGTTTGCTGATTTTGCTTGCGGGATTGGGTTTTGCAGGCGTGATACGACCGAGCCAGCAGATGATTGCCCGCATCGGTGCGCCTGCATTTACCGCGGCTTCCATGGCTGTGGCGGCGGTGTTGTGTCTGCCGTTTTCGCTGGTGTTGGCAGACAGTTATCAAATCAACTGGTCATGGGGCGGTACGCTGTCGATTTTGTATATGGGCATCGGCTGTAGCTGGCTTGCCTATCTGTTGTGGAACAAAGGCATGAACAAAGTCCCTGCCAACGTCTCCGGCCTACTGATTTCGCTTGAGCCTGTCATCGGCGTTATCATGGCGGTGCTAATTTTGGGCGAACATTTAAGTGCTATGTCTGCGATGGGCATTACCGTCGTTATTGCGTCCACTTTTGTCGCCGGTATGTTGGCGCGTGTCAGCAACAAACACAAAAAGGCCGTCTGAAACGGTTTCAGACGGTCTGAAGTAAGCAGTATCTTTTTTCAATAAAACATTTTGGGAAAATTTCTATGAAACGCATTATCTCTCTACTTTTGCTTGCCTGCCCCGTTTTGGCGTCGGCAGCACCCGATAACGACAAAGCCGCCGTACAGGCCGTCATTGCCAAGTATTACAACCGACCGCTTGCCGCGCACAAATGCCAGCTCGCCAAGCCGCCGAAAGACAGTGAGACAGCATCTGACAATATCATGTATTGCATGAAACCCGTTGCCGATCATACCGTAACGCGCAACGGCAAAGCCGCGCGCTATGTGTTGTACACAGGTTTTGCCTACGATATGGAACAAAAAGTAAAACAGGATGCCCATGCTTCTTCCGGTCTGGCAGAATTGTTTGTTTTGGAGAAAGCAGACGGCAAGTGGGCAATCAAACAGCACGGAAAAGATAAAATCGGCGCATGGGGCGAGCCGCCGGAGAATAAGGCGTGGAAGTTTGTTCAGGTAGGCGCGCAAAACTGGGGCTATGTTGCCGAATCAAGTTATACAGGCCAAGGCGACACGACGACTTCGCAAAACTTCCTGTTTACCGATGATAGCAACCGAATCCGCAACAGTGTCATGATCAGCGGTAACGATAACGGCGCATATTTTGGCGATTGCGATGAATTGAAAAGGCGTGAAAAACGAGACTGCAAAGACAGATATACCAGCCTGGAAGCCAAAATTGCTTTTGACAAAAGCCGTCCTGCCGTATCCGGCGTATGGGTGTTGACTGCAAAACTCAGCGGCGTATCAGGAAAGAAAAATTATAAAAATCAGAAATATATTTTCCCTTATAACGGCCAAACCCACGTCGCCCCCAAAAACTATCCCTTAGGCGGACAATAGTTCCCTCGAAAAACGCTTTGATCAAACCATTACTACCTCAAGTCAAATCCCGTGAAAGAAACGCATAAACTTTGGGCCGCCCTCATCATTACCGGCATTATTGGCGGTATGGTCGGCATTGTATTAACCGAAATCATGCACACAATTCAATATCTCGCCTACGATTACGGTTCAGACGGCCTATACGTTTCTTTCCGCGAGGGCGTATCGCAGGCAAGTTCGGAGCGACGTATCGGCGTGATGGCCTTTTGCGGCGTGGTGGTCGGCTTGGGGTGGTGGTTGCTCAAACGCTACGGCAGACCGCAACCGAGTATCAAAGCAGTGGTTAAAAATCCGCTCGCCGGTTTTCCGTTTTTTGAAACCGTCAGCCATGCCCTGTTGCAAATCATTACTGTCGGGCTGGGCTCGCCGCTCGGTCGTGAAGTTGCGCCGCGTGAAATGACCGCTGCCTTTGCTTCAGTAGGCGTCAACCGTTTCGGGTTAAGCGAAGACGACGCAAGGCTGGTCATCGCTTGCGCCTCGGGTGCAGGTTTGGCGGCTGTGTATAACGTGCCGCTCGCCTCCACACTTTTTATCCTCGAAGCCATGCTGGGCTTGTGGACGCAGCAAGCCGTCGCCGCCGCATTGCTGACTTCAGTCATCGCCACCGCCGTCGCACGCATCGGCTTGGGCGACGTGCAGCAATATCATCCGACCAACCTTTCCATCAACACCTCATTACTTTGGTTTTCCGTCATCATCGGCCCGATACTGGGCGCAACCGCCGTCTTTTTCCAGCGCACAGCCCAAAAGTTCCCCTTCATCAAGCGCGACAACATCAAAATCATTCCCTTGGCCGTCTGTATGTTTGCACTCATTGGCGCGATTTCCGTTTGGTTTCCCGAAATTTTGGGCAACGGCAAAGCAGGCAACCAATTGACTTTTGGCGGATTGACCGACTGGCAACACAGCCTTGAGCTGACCGCCGTCAAATGGCTGGTTGTCTTGATGGCGCTGGCGGCAGGCGCATACGGCGGCCTAATTACCCCGTCCATGATGCTCGGCAGTACCATCGCCTTTGCCGCCGCAGCCGCGTGGAACGGCGTTTTCCCAGAAATGTCCTCCGAAAGAGCGGCCGTTGTCGGAGCCGCCGTTTTCCTTGGCGTTTCCCTCAAAATGCCACTGACGGCCATCGTCTTTGTTTTAGAACTCACCTACGCCCCCGTTGCCTTGCTCATGCCCTTATGTGCAGGCATGGCAGGCGCAGTATGGGTGGCAAAGAAAATGGGATTTAAATAGGCAAAAGCATCAGGCCGTCTGAAACCTCGTTTCAGACGGCCTTTTACAATAAAATTGTCAACAATATCTATAAAAACCTACTGCCAAAAAGGCGAAAATAGCGGATAATACCGCCCTGAAAATTCATCCCATACTGATTAAACCTTCAACAAAGGAAATCCAAATGTCTTCCATCAAACGCGCCCTGATCAGCCTATCCGACAAGACAGGCGCAGTCGAATTTGCCCAAACCCTGACCAAGCTCGGTGTAGAAATCCTCTCTACCGGCGGTACAGCAAAGCTCTTGGCTGATGCAGGCGTTCCTGTTATCGAAGTTGCCGACTATACCGGTTTTCCCGAAATGCTCGACGGCCGCGTGAAAACCCTGCATCCGAAAATCCACGGCGGTATCCTCGGCCGTCGCGATTTGGACGAACACGTCGCTAAGATGGAAGAACACGGCATCGGCAACATCGACCTCGTGTGCGTCAACCTTTACCCCTTCGCCGCCACCATCGCCAAACCAAACTGCACACTGGAAGACGCGATTGAAAACATCGACATCGGTGGCCCGACCATGGTGCGTTCTGCCGCGAAAAACTGGAAACACGTTGCCATCGTTACCGACACAGCCGATTTCCCTGCCATCGCCGCCGAACTCGAAGCCAACAACGGCGCATTGAGTGACAAAACCCGTTTCAACCTCTCACGCAAAGCATTCAGCCATACTGCCCAATACGACGGCATGATTTCCAACTACCTGACCTCGCTTTCAGACGACGTCTTGAGCGGCCAGCCCCAAATCGGCGAATTTCCAAGTCAGTTCAACCAAAGCTGGATTAAAGTGCAAGATATGCGCTACGGCGAAAACCCGCACCAACGCGCCGCGTTCTACCGCGATATTTACCCAGCTGCAGGCAGTCTTTCCGCCTACAAACAGCTGCAAGGCAAAGAATTGTCTTACAACAATATCGCCGATGCCGATGCCGCTTGGGAAGCCGTTAAATCCTTTGACGCGCCAGCCTGCGTGATCGTCAAACACGCCAATCCGTGCGGCGTAGCCATCGCCTCCAATACCTTGGATGCCTATAAACTCGCCTACGCTACCGACACTACCAGCGCATTCGGCGGCATCATCGCCTTCAACCGCGAAGTGGACGGCGAAACCGTCAAACAAATTACCGACAACCAATTTATGGAAGTCCTCATGGCGCCGAAGTTCACCGCCGAAGCACTCGAAATCGCTGCCGCCAAGAAAAACGTGCGCGTATTGGAAGTGCCGCTTGAAGCAGGCGCCAACCGCTTTGAACTCAAACGCGTCGGCGGCGGACTGTTGGTACAAACCCCCGACATTCACCGACTTAACCGCGCCGATTTGAAAGTCGTCTCCAAACGCGAACCGACCGAGCAAGAATGGAACGACCTGATGTTTGTTTGGAACGTCGCAAAATACGTCAAATCCAACGCCATCGTCTTCGGCAAAGGCGGTCAAACCTACGGCATCGGCGCAGGCCAAATGAGCCGCGTGGACAGTACCCGCATCGCTGCCCGCAAAGCGCAAGATGCCAATCTCGACCTCAACGGTGCATGTGCCGCTTCCGATGCCTTCTTCCCATTCCGCGACGGCGTAGATGTCATTGCCGAGCAGGGCATCAAAGCCATCATCCACCCCGCAGGCTCCATGCGCGACCAAGAAGTTTTTGATGCAGCGGACGAACACGGCATCGCCATGGTCGTAACCGGCATCCGCCATTTCCGCCACTGATAAGCTGATATAAAATAAAGGCCGTCTGAAAACAAAGTTTCAATATCATGAAACCCGTTTTCAGACGGCCTTCTTTAATCATCAAACAATTTAGCGGCCTAACTACAAATCAGGACAAAGAAACCAAGCCCCAGCCCGTCCGATTCATGCAGCAACACAACGCCACACAAGCCTAAAACCAACCCACTCAGAGAAAGAAACATGAAACACATTCTCCTCATCCTTGCCCTCGCCACACTCGCCGCCTGCGCCTCCAGCCATACCGGTGGCTACGGCTATGCCGGCAACAACGGCGCTTCCGCAGGCGTAACCCAAACATTCCGTTGGTAAGGCCGTCTGAAAAACAACACAGTTTTCTACAATAGAGAACAAACAACTTCCAAACGTAAAGGCAAGTTTTACACTTGCCTTTTTAACGCCGTCCATCGGCTTAATAGCGCATAAATTCGTATCATTTGCCCGCTGTTTGCTATGTTAGAAAACGTCAAAGGCCGTCTGAAAACAGGCGATACAAACCCTTTACACGTTTCAAATCGATCTTCAATACAAATTTCATTAATTCTCTAAATAAAAGCCCATATTTAAATCTATCACTAAAGAAACTATTCAAATCATATATTATTTAGTAATCATTATTGTTTGAGAATAAAAAAGTAAAATCAAATAGCTAGAAAAACCGTTTAAAAAAAGCAACAAGTAAATTTAACGGGCATGACCGTTGAGACCGAAAAAGTAACACTTTATCGGAAGAGTTGATTTGTAAAACCAAACGCATATAAAATTTGGACAAGGATTCCGAATGCATTGATAGAAGCTGACAAAAAGTGACTTGTTAAGAAACAAGCTGACAAAAAACGGCACATCGTTTCCCAAACTTCACAAGCTTCTGGAAATGTATCAGCATAAAATCCCATAAAACAGGCTTTTAGCTGCTATTCGGCCGAGTGGAGACTTTTGGCACGGGAATTGCATACAAGAGATTACGACGTAAAACCGCATAAAGGGGAGACTCTGAAGTGCGGCATATGTATGGGCAAGCGGTTTATCGCCGAGCAAACGTCCCAAAAGAAATCAAACCCCTTACAGGAAAATCGATATGAATAAAGTCTTTAAAGTCATTTGGAACCACGCGACCCAGACATGGACCGCGGTTTCCGAGATCAGCCATGCACACGGCAAAAAATCCGCTTCTGACAAGCGTAAAGCCGTAGCTGCTGTAGTGGTTGCTGCAGGTGCCTTGATGGCTTCTGGTGCTGCTCAGGCAGGTGTGGATGTGGATAACAGTACAATTACTATTAAGTCTAATGATAAAAATCGGAAGACAATAGAGCTAGGTTTCAACAATATCAATATTGGTACTGATGCAAATACTTATAGAAACGAAGGTAACAATGTAGTCTCTCATGACGCAATTGCTATTGGTACTAATGCAACTGGTACTGGCGATAAAGCAGTAGCTATTGGTAAAGGTGCAAATGCAACTAAAGAAAATGGTGTTGCAATTGGTTTTAGTGCAACTAATCAGTCCATTGACTCTGTTGCGATTGGTAGAGAGGCAACATCTAGCAAAGATATGGATGTAGCTATTGGTAAGCAAGCTCAAGCTACCGGTGGTGAGTCTCTTGCTTTTGGTTCTCAATCAAAAGCATCTGGTCAGGCTACTATTGCTGTAGGTAAAGAATCTAATGCTTCTGGTTCTTCTGCAGTTGCTGCTGGTTATCAGTCTGCAGCAGCTGGTGATAATGCTGTAGCTGTTGGTAAAAATACGACTGCAGGCGCTACCAATGCGATTGCTGTTGGTTTGCGTGCTACTGCTACCGGTACTCGAGCTATTGCAACAGGTGCTGGTTCTAAAGCAACTGGCGAGCAATCTCTCGCAACAGGTTTTACAGCTCAAGCATTGGGTAATAACTCTGTCGCTCATGGTAATGCCGCAGTTGCTAACCAAGCTGCTGACGTTGCTGTAGGTTTTGAAGCAAAAGCTGATGGTACCTCTACTGGTGCTGATGGTGATGGTGTTGTGGGTGCTAATAATGCCGGTTCAGCTATGGCAATCGGTACTAATGCTCAAGCAACCGGTATCGTGGCAACTGCTATCGGTCAACGTTCTCAAGCCCTGGCAAACGGCGCAGTAGCATTGGGTGGCGACGCTAAAGCTAAACAAGGTTCTGCTGTAGCAATCGGTCGCGGTTCTGTAGCCGACGGTATTTCTGCTTCTGCATTCGGTCCTGCTGCTCAAGCAACAGGTAAATACTCAGTAGCTTTGGGCGTACAAAGCCAAGCCACTTCACAACAAGCCATCGCATTGGGCCGTGGTGCTCAAGCCAATGGTGGTGAATATGCAACTGCTCTGGGTAACGGTGCTCAAGCAACAGCTAAAAACACTCTGGCTTTGGGTACTGAAGCTAAATCTACTATCGAAAACAGCGTAGCTCTGGGTAACGGTTCTACAACCAGCAAATTCGTACCTACTAACAGCGCTACTGTTGGTAACTACACTTACAGTGGCTTTGCAGGTGCAACCAGCGGCTTGGGCAACGGCGCAGTATTGTCTATAGGTTCTGCAGGTAAAGAACGTCAAATCCAAAACGTTGCCGCAGGCCGTATCTCTGCAACTTCTACCGATGCAATCAACGGCTCTCAATTGTTTGCCGTAGCCAATCGCATCGAAAATCTGAATCCGTTCGAATTCTATGGCATCAACGGTAGTTCGGCCAATGCTCCTGAAGGTACTTATACCTACAACCCAAATAAAGCCGGCACTACGCTGAAACTGATCGCTGGTGACGGTTTGACAATGACCTCAAACGGCACTAACGAATACACCCTGAGCGTAATTGGTGGTGGTGCTACTGGTGCTAAAGGCGATACAGGTGCAACTGGCGCGACTGGTCCTAAAGGCGATACTGGTGCAGCCGGTGCTAAAGGCGATAAAGGTGACACTGG
>NZ_KV831647.1:0-87374 GCF_001837185.1 Neisseria sp. HMSC064D07
AGGGGATTTTGGGGAATTTTGCAAAGGTCTCGGCAGATGAAACCCGTCGCACAGAATTGCGCGATGCATACCGTGCCGGTGAATTTAATGCCGATATTGAGGCTCAGATTGTAGCGGCGTTAGCATGGGCAGAGCAGCGTTGTTGAGCAGATATTGCTGGTGTGTGCGCCTATGTTTTGAATCGCTTTGATATTTTGCTTTGTAATAAAAAGGCCGTCTGAAAAGATTTCAGACGGCCTTTTTTGATATTTAACGCTTTATCAAATCTCGATTTTATTCGGCGTAAAGGTTTGCCATTTGTTGCAGGCTGGGCAGTGCCAGAAGAAGACTTGGGATTTGAAGTGGCAGTTGCGGCAGCGGTACATGACGCTTTTTTGCAGCTGGCGGCCGATAATGGAACGAATCATATCGGTGTCGGCTTTCCACTCCGGATTCATACTGCTGAGTTTCAAGCCAAGCAGACGGTACACGCCGTTGAGGTCGGGTTTTTGACGGACGAGTTCGACAGCGATTTGCGCCGCTTCGGTTTCGCCTTTGAGCAGCAGGGCCTTCTCGTAGATGACGTTGATCAGGTCAAGATCGGGGAAGGTCTGCATATAGCCGATGAGGCGGTTGAGGCCTTCTTCCTGTTTGCCTTGTGCGGCATAGGCTTCATAGAGTTTCTCGCCGACCATGCTCAAATAGGCGTGGTTTTGCTGCTCGATGGCGGAATACGCTTCCACTGCGGCAGAGAAGTTGCCCTGACGGTATTCGATATCGCCGAGGATGATGTTGGCGCGCGTACATTTTTTGTTGGCTTCGAGTGCTTTGCCGATGTTGTAGCGAGCGGCATCGAAGTTGGATTTGAACAGCGCGGCTTGGGCGATTTCGCAATAGAACTGGGCGATTTCAAACTGGTAGGTCTGTTCGTCATGGCTCAAGAGCTGCGCCATTTCGATGGCTTTTTCCCAGTCTCGGTCTTGTTGGTAGATGCTCAAAAGGTGTTGGCGGGCTTCGCGTGCCATATCGCCTTCCTGCAAACCGAGGAAGATTTGTTCGGCACGGTCTACCAAGCCTGCGCTTTGGTAGTTTTGCGCCAATTCAAAAAGCACGCGTGCGCGTTTTTCGTTGACTGTGTCGGGCGAATCGAGCAGGGCGCGGTGCATATTGATGGCTTTGTCGTTTTCGCCGCGCTGACGGTAGAGCTTGCCTAGGGTCAGGTTTAGGTCGTATGACTGCGGCTGCTGGTCGATCACTTCCGCCAATTCGCGCGCGGCGCGACCGCTGTTGCGGTCAACGAGGGCATCAAGGCTTTTGTAAAACCCTGCCGGTATGCTTTTGGCCTGTTTCAGGACGGTCTTCATATCGACGCGCGCGGCAAACCAGCCCATAGCGAAGAAAACGGGGAGGAGGACGATGGGCAGTAAGATGACCCACAATTCGTTGTCCATGGTATTCCTTTATTGATTGGTGGCGTTACGCTTTGGGAGTGGCTTCGGAAGTCGTTGCCGGTGTTTCGGTTTTGACCGGAGTCAGGTCTTTTTCGGAAAGGTGGGCATGTTTTTTCACTTCGGCGCGCAGGCGGTTGTTTTCGCTGCGCAGGGTCAGCAGACGGCCGAAGAGGGCAAACATACCGAATACGATGCCGATAATAAATGCACCGAAAAGCACGACAATCAGCGGCAGATTGATGTTTTGGCCGGGCAGGTAGAAGAAGGATACGGTGTGGGTATTGGTGATGGCCAGCAGGAGGAAAACAAGAAGAATCAGGATTTTGATGATGGTAGAGATGAGTTTCATGGGTTACTCCGGGTTGGCTGCGGTTGGGGCAGGCCGTCTGAAAAATGGTATCAGTTTAAACGATTTGCCGGATTTCGGATAGGACGGCATGTTTCAGACGACATGGGAAGGGTATCTTTAATGCTGACGGGTACTTGTCAAACCCATATTGAAAGGCGTATTGTTCAGTCTTTAGTTATTATCTTACAAATCAGAATAAGAAAGGCAATCATCATGAGCAGACCAGTCCCAGCCGTATTCGGCAGCGTTTTTCACGCTGAAATGCCCGTTATCGCTTATCGTGAAGGTAAATGGCAACCGGTAGAATGGCAATCTTCCAAAGACCTGACACTCGCCCCCGGCGCACACGCCCTGCATTATGGCAGCGAATGTTTTGAAGGTTTGAAGGCATTCCGTCAGGCAAACGGCAAAATCGTGATGTTCCGCCCGACCGCTAACATCGCGCGTATGCAGCAAAGCGCAGATATTCTGCACCTGCCTCGTCCTGAAACGGAAGCTTATTTGAATGCTTTGATCGAATTGGTCAAACGCGCTGCCGAAGAAATTCCTGATGCGCCAGCTGCGTTGTATCTGCGTCCGACTTTGATCGGTACCGATCCTGTGATCGGTAAGGCCGGATCTCCTTCTGAAACTGCTTTGCTGTACATTCTGGCTTCTCCTGTCGGCGACTATTTCAAAGCCGGTTCGCCCGTTAAAATCTTGGTTGAGACCGAACATATCCGTTGCGCCCCACATATGGGTCGTGTGAAATGCGGCGGCAACTACGCTTCCGCCATGCCTTGGGTATTGAAAGCCAAAGCAGAGCACGGTGCAAACCAAGTGCTGTTCTGTCCGAATGGCGATGTTCAGGAAACCGGCGCGTCTAACTTTATCCTGATTAACGGCGATGAAATCATTACCAAACCGTTGACAGACGAATTCCTGCACGGCGTTACCCGTGATTCCGTGCTGACTGTTGCCAAAGATTTGGGCTACACTGTTACCGAGCGCAACTTTACTGTCGACGAGCTGAAAACTGCGATTGAGAATGGTGCGGAAGCGATTCTGACTGGTACGGCTGCGGTCATTTCTCCGGTAACTTCTTTCGTGATTGATGGCAAAGAAATCGAAGTGAAGAGCCAAGAGCGCGGTTACGCAATCCGTAAGGCAATTACCGACATTCAATACGGTTTGACAGAAGACAAACACGGCTGGTTGGTCGAAGTTTGTTAAATAGAACGTATTCAATAAAAAAGGCCGTCTGAAATATTTTTTCAGACGGCCTTTTTTATTGGATTTTAGAGAGGGAAGACAAATAATAAAATGCTAAATTTTACAAACAAACGGTAGCATTTTAAGATAATCGGTATATAATGCGCAATTATGTTGTAAAAATACACATTGAAAATATCGAATTTTATTGATTTTTTGATGAAGTTAAAAACATTTATAGATATTTATTTTGTATATTTTGTAAATTTAGTTAAATGGGAAATGCTAAAAACATATTGTGTTAGAATTCCCCTCCTTTTTGGCTTCGCGGTATTAACTCTGTCACGCCAAAAAGAAAAACAATGCAAGATAAAACCATTTTTATTTTGCTATAAAAATCAAAAATAACTTAACTTTGGATGAACTAATTAATTAAAAAGGGACTCTGATACATTTTCCGTCAAAAATAACCGGATACATGGTACGCGGACAGATTGCCTATAAAAGCCATCCAAGGGTTCTGTCCAAACACCATTACCGTTTTCAATCAGAAAATCGGCAGAAGGGGAAACGCTGCCGATTTTCTCAAAGTGGCCAGCTTCAGTTTGGCCTTTATACAGGCAATTGCTGTTACGACAGAATCCGTCTTACCTCTTTATTCATCGAACTTTTTTGTTGCACGCTTGTGCGGTGGGAAAGGACGATATTTGATACAAGGAAATACGCTGATTATGTCACATAAACTTGCTCCTCTTGGCCGTACCCATATCCGTCAAGGCTCCTCAACTCCTGAAACCACTTCCGAATCATCTTCTCCTCTAAAAGAATGGATACACACCCAAAATTGGGGGAGAAGTCCGTCTGTTTTTCCTGAACCCAAGCAATTAAGCGGTAAAAATACTGTAACGAAAGAAGCGGTTCATGTGGCTGAGGCAGCAAGATTAAACAGTACCTCATCATCTTCAGACGGCGTTGTAACAAAAATGCGTGTCGCACGGGCCAGCGTTGCTTCTGCAAGTAGCGTTCCCGGTAAAAATACCATTGCGTCTAAAGTAACGGACAAACACGTTGTTTCAAAAGAGCCGGTAAACAAACCGGTTAATCAATCAATGGAAAAAATTCTGGCTGAAAAGCAAAAAAAATACGAAGAGGCTAAAGCAAAAAAAATAGCCGAAGCCGCCACAGCCAAAGCAAACGCCGTCGAGCATGCAAAAGAAGCGCATAAAGCAGCAGTCGAAAAAGCGATTGCAGAGCGTAAAGCCAAACAAGACGCTGCCCGCAAAGAAAAAGAGGCAGAAGACAGAATTGCCGAAGGAAAAAAAACAGTCGAAATTGTGCATAAAAAGATTTTGAACGATTCAGACGGCCATAACAAAGTCGTGAGCGTTTCTTCCGGCAAAAAAACAGCCATGAGTCACGATAGCCACCTCAGTTCAGTCAAAGAAAACAAAATTGACGATCATACCGAAAACAGGGCAGGTGTCTCTGGAAAATACCGCGTGTATCAATCTAAAGAGTATGGTAATTATGTTCGTGTGAATGATTTTGGTGCCGATGCGCAGGGTAAAAAAGACAGCCTTCAGGCATTTAAAGCGGCTTTAGAGGCGGCTCATAAAGAAAAAGCCATGGTCTTCTTGGATGGTACCTACTATATTTCCAACCAGATTGTGATGGATAAAACCGTTTCCGGCGCACGCGGTTTGTTTGGTTCGGGGATGGGTAAAACCAAAGTAACGTTTGATAAGGCGCAGACAGGCGTGTTCAATCCGAACACCAACCATGATGACATTCGCCAATTTGCCGGTATCTTGATCGATGGACAAAACAATAAAACCATTGCCAACTTGTCGGTTCAATATACCAACCCTGATTTTTACCGCAAAGGCTTAAGCTATTTTGGCAAGGTAAACGGCATTTTGGTGAACGATGCGGACAATACTTTAATCAGTAAAGTAGAGGTTTCCGGTGCCAATCGTGCTGGTGTGATGTTCACGTCGACCGCTTCTTTGGAAAAGGAAAAAGGTCAAAAGCTGACCTTTAAAGAGCGCGTACAAAGCGGCGAAATTGATGAAAAATATGAAGCGCTGCCTTTGGGTGAAAACAACCGTATTGTTGATTCGTATCTGCACCACAACCGCGTTGCCGGTGCGCTGATCGGTTTCCAACAAAACTTTATCGGCGAGGGCAACCGTTTGGATTGGAACGGCCACGAAGCGGATGGCGGTACCGGCTACGGTATGGCTGTGGTTGCGGGCAGCTACAATTACGGTGTCACATACCGTAAAAACACGACCAACCACAACTACCGCAAAGGCTTGGATGTGCATGATGGTACAGGCATTGTCATTGAAGACAATGTGTTAACAGGTGACCGGCTGTATGGTATTGCTGCTTACAACCGCCAGTTTTCTATGGATAAAGTCAAAATTACCGGCAATACCATTATCCAAGACCCGAGCTTCCGTTTAAATGTTGATGATGACTTGGGTAAGTACTACCACATGTATTCAGGTATCCAGGTGCAAACCAATACCCAATACAAAGATTTGCACTCGGCTGACAAAGGCTATTTCGATATCAGCAATAATGTCATTAAAAATCTGACGGTTTATCAAAACAATATTCAGACTTACGCGATTGAGTTCCGTAACCATGAAAGCAAAATGGATTACACGCTCAATATGGCAAACAACAAGATCAGCGGCGAATCTACAAAATATCTAATTGCCGTCATCAACGATACTTACGACCGCGTTTTATCTAAAAACGGCATTGGTAGCGGTACCATTACCATCAGCGGCAATGATGCCGATATCGGCAAGATTATGAAAGGCGCAGTACCGGTTTATGTGGAAGAACACCATGGTAATGTCGCTATGCATGGTGCGGTGACCATTCACAACAACAAAATTTCCGTGCGTGAAAAATCTGACGGCTATGTCGAATTTGCTTATTTGAAAAGCAATGCCAAAGAGTACAACATCACCAATAACACATTGAAGCTTGGTGGTGCTCTGGATGATGTTTTGGTAGACGTACACAGTACCAACCCTAAGGGCAAGGCATCTTTAAATGTAGCTAACAATAAAATCATGACGGACATTAAAGGTGAACTGTATGATTCATGGCTGCGCTTTGAAAATAACATCAAAACGTATTCAGAAGGCAATAGCCATAACGGCGAAGCACAGAAAAAGGTGAATACGACCGGCAGTAAAGTTGCATTGAGTGATATCTTGTCAGAAGCCAACCATATTGTTGAAACGACTAAAGAGACTGTGTATCACCATACTAAGAACGTGTATACATCAGGAGTGGAAGAACATCATACAACGACAGGGATTTTGTAAGCTGTTGAAGTCGTAATCTTTATAGTTTAAATATCGATAAATAAAAAAAGGCCGTCTGAAAATTTTCAGACGGCCTTTTCATCTAACTCACATTATTTAGCCAGTTCGGCACGCAGTTTGTGGGTTACGTTCATCATCACTTGGAGTTGTTCCAGAGTTTCTTTCCAACCACGTGTTTTCAGGCCGCAGTCTGGGTTCACCCACAGACGTTCAACCGGTACAACCTCGATGGCTTTGCGCAACAGGTGCTCAACTTCAGCTTCAGTCGGTACGCGTGGGCTGTGGATGTCGTAAACACCTGGGCCGATGTCGTTCGGGTATTTGAATTCGCCGAACGCAGTCAAGAGCTCCATATCGGAACGTGAAGTTTCAATGGTGATGACGTCAGCGTCCATAGCGGCGATGGCTGGCAGGATGTCGTTGAACTCGGAGTAGCACATGTGAGTGTGGATTTGAGTGCTGTCTTCGCAACCGGTAGAGGACAGGCGGAAAGATTCACCGGCCCAGTTCAGGTAGGCGTCCCAATCGGCACGTTTCAAAGGCAGACCTTCGCGGATGGCAGGTTCGTCAATTTGGATGACTTTGATGCCGGCTTTTTCCAGATCCAATACTTCGTCGTTCAAAGCCAGTGCGATTTGTTTGCACACGGTAGAGCGAGGAATATCGTTGCGGACGAAAGACCATTGCAGAATGGTTACAGGGCCGGTCAACATACCTTTCATCGGGCGTTTGGTCAGGCTTTGTGCGTAAGTAGACCAAGCGACAGTCATGGCTTCAGGACGGCTTACGTCACCGAAGATGATAGGTGGTTTAACGCAGCGTGAGCCGTAGCTTTGTACCCAGCCGTATTGGGTGAATGCAAAACCGCTCAACAATTCGCCGAAGTATTCAACCATGTCGTTACGCTCGGCTTCGCCGTGTACCAGTACGTCCAAGTCCAGTTTTTCTTGCTCTTCAACCACCAAGGCGATTTCTTTTTTCATCGCAGCTTCGTAATCGGCGGCAGACAGTTCGCCTTTTTTGAAGGCTGCGCGTGCTTGGCGGATTTCGGTAGTTTGTGGGAAAGAGCCGATGTTGGTAGTCGGCAGCAGAGGCAGGTTCAACCATGCTTGTTGCGCTTTGATACGGTCGGCAAATGGAGATTTGCGTTGGTCTGCGTTGGCAGGCAAATCGGCCAGGCGTTTGGCAACGTCTGCACGGTGGATTTCGCTGCTGTTGGCACGGGAGTCGGCAGCAGCTTGGCTGGCGGCCAGTTCTTCGGCAACAGAATCACGACCTTCGTTCAATGCGGCTTTCAGAACGCGCAATTCTTGGGTTTTTTGCAGGGTGAATGCCAACCAAGAGTACAGGTCAGGTTTGTTGGCTTTCAGTTTTTCTTCAACTGACAAGTCAAATGGAGTGTGCAGCAGAGAGCAAGAGCTGGAGATCCACAAACGGTCGCCCAGTTTGGCTTGCAGAGGCTCGACAGTTTCCAAAACTTTGTTCAGGTTGGCGCGCCAAATGTTGCGGCCGTCGATAACGCCGGCAGACAGAACTTTGTCGTAGTCGGCAAATGCGTCCAGCTGTTCAGGAGCACGTACCAAGTCGATGTGCAGACCGTCAACAGGCAGGGATTTCAACAATGCGGCGTGTTCAGCAACAGAACCGAAGTAAGTGCTCAACAGGATTTTGGCGCTTACTTTGCTCAAAGTAGCGTAAACGTCTTTGTATGCTTCTACCCATTCTTTAGGCAGGTCGACAGTCAAAGCAGGCTCGTCGATTTGAATCCACTCGGCACCGGCTTCAACCAAAGCAGTCAGGATTTCAACGTAAACCGGCAACAGTTTAGGCAACAGGCTCAGACGGTCGAATTCAACAGCGCCTTTTTCTTTACCAACCCACAGGAAAGTCAACGGACCAACAACGGTCGGTTTGGCTTTCAGACCCAAAGCTTGGGCTTCTTGCAGTTGTTGAACGTAGTGTTTGGCGTTGGCTTTGAATTCGGTATCGGCGTGGAATTCAGGCACCAAGTAGTGGTAGTTGGTGTCGAACCATTTGGTCATTTCGATAGCGAATTGGTCTTTGTTACCACGGGCCAGTTGGAAGAATTGTTCCAAAGACAGGTTTTGGCTGTCGAAGCCGAAGCGGGCAGGGATGGCACCGGTAGCAACTTGCAGGTCGAGTATGTGATCGTAGAAAGTGAAATCGCCTACAGCAACGTAATCAGCGTTGGCAGCAGCTTGGTGTTTCCAGTTTTTCTCGCGCAAGTCTTTAGCAACAGCCAGCAATTCTTGCTCGCTGATTTCTTTGCGCCAGTATTTTTCTTGTGCGAATTTCAATTCGCGGAAGGCACCGACGCGCGGGAAGCCTGAAAAATGCAATGTTGTCATGTTAACTCTCCTAGTTGGAATTTTGAATCAGGCCGGTATGGCCTGAATGTTCGATATTGTAAATCAGAATGGGGAGGCCGTCTGTTTTATTAACGGGGGCGCACACCCAAAATATGGCAGATGGCGTAAGTCAGTTCGCTGCGGTTGAGGGTGTAGAAGTGGAAGTCTTTGACACCTTCGCGCGAGAGGACTTTGACCATGTCGATGGCGATGCTGGCGGCAACAAGGTTGCGCGTGCCTTGGTCGTTATCCAAACCTTCGTACATTTTAGACAGCCAGCTTGGGATTTTGACGTTGGTCACTTGGGCCATTTTGGTCAATTGTTTGAAATTGGTTACAGGCAGGATGCCGGGAACGATTTCAACGTCAATGCCCATCATCACGCAACGGTCGCGGAAGCGCAGATAGCTTTCCACGTCAAAGAAGAATTGGGTGATAACGTGGTTTGCACCCGCATCGATTTTGCGTTTCAGATTGATCAAGTCGGCTTGTGCGGATTTGGCTTCCGGGTGCACCTCTGGATAGGCCGCTACGGAAATGTCAAAGTCGGCAACGGAGCGCAATAGTTTGACTAAATCTTCGGCATAGAAAGGTTTTTTCTCGTAGCCAGGCGGCTCGTCGCCACGCAGGGCGACAATGCGGCGGATACCGCTGTCCCAATAGTCTTTGGCAATTTGACGCAACTCGTCAGGGCTGGCATCGATACCGGTCAGGTGGGGGGCGGCGTCAAGGCCGGTTTCTTGTTTGATGCGTTTGACGATGCTATGTGTGCGGTCGCGTTCGCCGGAGTTTGCACCGTAGGTTACGGAAACGAATTTCGGATGCAAGGTTTGCAGGCGATGGATGGAATCCCATAACATGGTTTCCATTTGTTCGTTTTTCGGCGGGAAAAATTCGAATGAAACGTTGATGTCGCCTTTCAAATCGGAAAGGCTGTGATTTAATGCGTTAATTTCTCGAGCGTGATTCATGGTTATGCACCTTCTGCATATCTTTTATTTGTTGTCAGACTGCATAATAAATTTGAGGTCAGTATGAGTCAATTTCGAAATTTTCCAAAATTGTATGAATAGATTTAATAAAGACCCCAGGCCGTCTGAAAAACAGCCTGAGGTCTTGTTTGATAGGGAAGGGAGGAAAGACTATTCTGCTTCATCTATCCATGCTTGTTGCACGGCTTCGAGAATACGCTCGCCGCAACGCGCCGGATCATCGTTAAATTCAGGCAAAGCCATAATCAGATCACGCAGTTGGGTAAAGCGTACGGTTTTCGGATCAATACTGTCGCCGTGTAAGTCGTAGAGTTCTTCTGCGATGCGTTGGGTATCTGTCCATTTCATGATGTGTTCCTTTATTGGGTTTGGGCTATTAGTAATTATTTTAATCAAGAAGAAGTCGGACTGCCAGATTGTTTTACGGAAGATTGGCAGATAAATGATGGCGCTATTTTTTAACAAAATAGCATAGTTGCGTTAAAATACGGCACGACACTTAAAAACTACGGCACATTCGCTTTGAATTTGCCGTTTTATATATTTTATTCCGTTTTGAATGATGGTTTGCGCATGAATAATTTACATTATCCCAATGCAACCAAATCATCTGGAACGACTCTTAATACGAAATCCATCACGTAAAAATAAAAGGAAAAATGATGAATAACGCACTCAACGCCAAATTGTCCAAGCTCATTTATGCGCTTGCTTCAGATGATCCGGAGTATCTGTCTAAAGCAGGCGCATTCGACCGTTTGCTGCTGTTAGTTCGCGAATTTTATCGGATGCTGGATGAAACAGAAGGTTTGAAGCAGCTGGTGTTCCGTCTGTATTACGGCAAGCACTATGGTTTGATTAAACTGGATGCCGCTTCACCCAATGACGATGCAGGCGCATTGAGGTTGAAACGTTGGATGGTTTATTCGCGTATCGCCGAGCGTATCGAAAATTGCGGCAAACATTTGTCGGTCGTGCTTGAAGATGCGGTGTTGGAAAATGGCGCGGACAAATCTCATTATATAGATGAAGCCAATGCCATTATCGAGCGTTTTGGTTTGGTAAGGGATGAGGCTGCACTTCTGGCCATTGAAGCGGAAGAAGCGTTGAAAACAGAGCAAGAGTTGCAGGCGACAAGCGAGCCTCAAAAATCTGCTCCTAAGCATCACGGCAATCTGCATCAAATCAGAATTCAAGAAAAAATCGAAAATTACTCCGCCACGCAGAAGGTGGCTGCTATGCAGATTTCCCGTATGCGTTTTATTTTTCCTCATATCGAATAGTTTGGGATGTAACGAAAAGGCCGTCTGAAACCATAACGCACATGGTTTCAGACGGCCTTTTTCATTAAACCTTGTTTTAATGGTCTTCGCGAGCGTGGTTAATCGTATATTTAGGAATTTCGACCACCAAATCTTCGTCGGCGACCACTGCCTGACAGCTCAAACGTGAATCAGCTTCCAACCCCCATGCTTGGTCGAGCAGGTCTTCTTCCAATTCGGTCGGTTCTTCCAGGCTGTCAAAACCTTTGCGGATAATCACGTGGCAGGTGGTGCAGGCGCAGGATTTTTCGCAGGCATGATCGACTTCGATGTCGTGGTTGAGCAGTACGTCAAGGACGGTTTGGCCTTCCGGTGCATCTTCGATAACCGCGCCTTCGGGGCATAATGTCGCGTGTGGGAGTACGGTAATTTTTGGCATTTTTATTGTCTCGGTTGTTTAAGAGTGGTTGTGGTTAAAGCGGCTTCAGACGGCCTTGAGTATTCAATATTCAGGCCGTCTGAAAAATGGGTTTATAACATGATGCCTTTACTTTTTAAATTTTCCAGACATTCGTCCAAGTAGGCATCATCATGTTCGGCATAAATCGGCGAAGTAGCTGTTTCAGCCGCGTGTGCGTGGTATGGCGCAACGGCTTTGCCGCGATACAACGGGTCTTTCCATAAAACGTCAGGCTTGTAGCCACGCCTTTCCATCTCATCCATAATCAACGCGTGATACAGGTAGAGTTTGTAGGGTGAGTGGGTAAAAACGTAATTAACCGTCGCATGTGGCCTGCCCCAGCCTGCTCCGCGTAAAGCAGCGCATTCGCGGTGTTGCCCCAAAAGCTGGGCGCGGGGGAGTAGGGGGATAAGGGTTTGGTGCCAGAGTCTCATAAAAGAAATAGTTTCGGTTTATGGATATTAGATAGACGACCTTTGTATCTTTCGAGGCCGTCTGAAACTGTTTAGGCATCAAATATTATCAACGCTTTGACCCGTCAGCGCGCGTTGGATATTGCGGTTCATGCGTTTGGCGGCGAAGTTGTCGGTGCTGTGGCTGAGCTTGGCGACGGCGGAGCGGATATCTTCGGCTTTACCGTCTTTCAGACGGCCTTGCAAGTCGGCGATGTCTTGCTGGATTTGTGCAAGCTCTTCGGCATCAAGCAAATCGCTATCCAACTCAAGGGCAGCATTAACGGCGTCGGTCAGGCTTTCGGCTTCGACTACGGCTTCGGCACGTGCGCGTGCGGCCATGTCTTCGGCAGCGTTACTCATGCTATCTTTGAGCATTTGGGTGATGGTGTTGTCGTCCAAGCCGTAGGAAGGTTTGACTTCGATTTGCGCCTGTACGCCGGTGCTTTGTTCTTGGGCAGAAACGGATAGCAAGCCGTCGGCATCAACTTGGAAGGTCACGCGGATACGCGCTGCGCCTGCGGCCATAGGCGGAATGCCGCGCAGGGTAAATTTGGCAAGGCTGCGGCAGTCGGAAACGAGTTCGCGCTCGCCTTGTACGACGTGTATCGTCATGGCGGTTTGACCGTCTTTGAAAGTGGTAAAGTCCTGCGCACGGGCGGTAGGAATGGTGGAGTTGCGAGGAATGATTTTCTCGGCAAGACCGCCGTAGGTTTCCAGACCAAGCGATAAAGGCGTAACGTCAAGCAGCAGCCATTCGCCGTCGGTTTTGTTGCCGGCAAGGACGTTCGCCTGTATGGCGGCACCGAGTGCGACCACTTCGTCAGGATTGAGGTTGTTCAGCGGGGTTTGTCCGAAGAATGTGGCAACTGCTTGTTGAACGTGCAACATGCGGGTAGAGCCGCCAACCATAATCACGCCTTTAATGTCGGCTTTGGTCACGCCTGCGTCTTTCAGTGCTTGTTTGACCGGCTCTATGGTTTTTTGCACCAGATTTTGGGTCAGATTGTGAAACTCTTGGCGGGTAATAACAGTATGGACTTTATAGCCGTCTGAAAGTGTGGTTTCGATAACGGCTTCGGTTTGAGTGGTCAGTTTTTCTTTGGCGGCACGGACAAGGGAAAGCAGAAGCTGGCTGTCTTGTTCGTTGAGTTTGGAAAGGTCGTTTTGTTCGAGTAGGTGGCAGAACAAACGATGGTCGAAGTCGTCGCCGCCCAATGCGCTGTTGCCACCGGTAGCTTTGACTTCAAACAGGCCTTTAGTCAGTTGCAATACGGATACGTCGAACGTACCGCCGCCCAAGTCGTAAACGACAAACGTGCCTTCCGAGGCATTGTCCAGCCCGTAGGCGATTGCGGCGGCGGTCGGCTCGTTGAGCAGGCGCAAGACATTCAAACCTGCCAAACGCGCGGCATCTTTGGTGGCTTGACGTTGGGCATCGTCGAAATAAGCGGGTACGGTAATGACGGCGCCGACCAAATCGCCGCCTAAGGTTTCTTCGGCACGCGATTTGAGGGCTTTGAGGATTTCAGACGACACTTCGATAGGCGTTTTGGCACCTTGGCGGGTGTTCAGCTCGACCACGCGCTCGTTGGGCGTGAACCGGTAGGGCAGGTATTGCGCGTCCTGAGCGAGGTCGGCAAGCGTGCGGCCGATAAGGCGTTTGGCGGAGCTGATGGTATTTAGCGGATCGGTTTTTTGTGCGGAAAGGGCGTTTTTGCCGACTTCGACTCCGCCATCCAAATAACGGACAACCGAAGGCAGGGTGGTGCGGCCGTCTGAATCGGGCAGGCAGACTGCGCTGCCGCTGCGTACGGTGGCCACCAAGCTGTTGGTTGTACCTAAATCAATGCCTACGGCAAGGCGGTGTTGATGGGGGGCGGCGGACATGCCGGGTTCGGAAATCTGCAAAAGAGCCATGATTGTGTGCCTTCTGATGCTGTATTTATTAGGATGGGGCAGATTTTAGCAGATTTTTGGCGGATAGTTGAGTGGTTTGCTAGGAAATAACCCTAAGGCCTAATGTTGTTTTTTGATTGAAAAGAAAGTAGATTTTGAATTCAGACTTGTATTTTTTAAGAAATGCGGATAAAATTCAGCCTCTTTGCCTTGCCTTTTACTTCGCATGGTGAAAGGCTGTTTTTAATCATCCATAAGGAGATAACATGCGTCATTACGAGATCGTGTTTATCGTTCATCCTGATCAAAGCGAGCAAGTGCCTGCTATGGTTGAGCGTTACAAAACCATGATTACTGAAGCCAACGGTAAAATCCACCGTTTGGAAGACTGGGGCCGTCGTCAATTGGCTTACCCAATCAACAAAATCCACAAAGCACACTATGTTTTGATGAATATCGAAACTACTCCTGAAGTGGTTGAAGAGTTGGAAACTGCTTTCCGCTTCAATGATGCCGTACTGCGTCACCTGACCATCAAAACAAAACACGCTGTAACTGAAGCTTCCCCAATGCTGGGTGGCGAAAAAGCAAAAAACTTGCTGAACGGTGCGGCTGAAGAAGTTGCAGCAGCCGAATAAGATTGAATAATCTGATTAAGCTTACCGCCCGTATCTTGCAGGTTCAGCCTTTGAGATATACGCCGGCAGGAATTCCTGTTTTAGATATTGTGTTGCAACATGAATCTTGGCAGGAAGAAAACGGACAGAAATGTCTGGTCAAATTTGAAATTCCCGCGCGGATTTTAGGTAAGCAGGCTGAGGAATGGCAGTATCGGCAAGATGCCGTCATCGAGTCGGAAGGTTTTTTGGCGCAACGCAGCCAACGCTTCCCCAAGCCGGTACTACGCATACAGAACATTAAAGAATATAAAGGTTAAACGACAATGGCTCGTCAATCATTCAAACGTAGAAAATTCTGCCGCTTTACGGCTGAAAAAATCCAAGAAGTTGATTACAAACAAGTTGATTTGTTGAAAGACTTCATCTCTGAAAACGGCAAAATCATCCCTGCCCGCATTACTGGTACTAAAGCACACTACCAACGTCAGTTGGCTACTGCTGTGAAACGTGCCCGTTTCCTGGCTCTGTTGCCTTACACCGATCAACACAAATAATTTTGGAGTTTAAATCATGCAAATTATTCTGTTAGAAAAAATCGGCGGTCTGGGTAACTTAGGTGACATCGTTACCGTTAAAAACGGTTACGCACGCAACTTCCTGATCCCTGCCGGTAAAGCAAAACGTGCAACCGAAGCCAACATGAAAGAATTCGAAGCACGCCGCGCTGAATTGGAAGCCAAACAAGCTGAAATCTTGGCTGATGCTAAAGCCCGTCAAGAAAAACTGGAAGGCCAAACCATTACTGTTGCTCAAAAAGCCGGTGTTGATGGTCGTCTGTTCGGTTCTGTTACCAATGCTGACATCGCTGAAGCGATTGTTGCGACCGGTATCCAAGCTGCTAAAGCAAACGTACGTCTGCCTAACGGTCCTTTGAAAGCTGTTGGCGAATACGAAGTTGAAGTGGCTCTGCACACTGACGCTGTTGCTAAAATTACCGTTGCTGTTGTTGCAGCCGCTGAGTAATTGATTTATTCAAGGCCGTCTGAAAATCAAGGGTTTCCTTGAATTTCAGACGGCCTTGTTTATCTGCTTGAGCCGAAGTAAGTAAATATCGATTTGTCTATATTTTTTAAGTCTGTTTGGAAATATAGCGGAAGAGATGATGTATTGGCCGAATATTCATTCGTGTTCGGGTTTGTCGTATTATTTAGTAAAGAGATTATTTATGAATAAAATCAAAATCTTTGGGATAGGTCTGACTGCTTTGGCTTTAGCTTCATGCGGCACTCCGCAAAAGCCTGCTGTTGATACGGCAAAACCTGTCGAGCCTGTTTCCTCTGCAAAACGACCTGTATTTGATGCTGCGGCTGAATCTGTTGCCAGCAGCGGTTTTAATGAGAACGTCAATGTTCAGCAGTTTATCCAATATGAAGTGAAAAACCGTCGTTTCAGTGCGGAAGAATTGCGTAACTTCTTTAATGGTGTGGTGTATAAAGGCAATATTATTACCATTATGTACCGCCCAAGCACTTCGCGTCCTTGGTATGAATTCCGTACCGGTAACTCCGGTGCAGCCAAATTTAACGGCGGCAGACAATTCTATGCGGCAAACCGTGCTGTAATCGATGATGTGGCACGCAAATACGGTGTTCCTGCCGAATTGATTGTGGCGATTCTCGGTATTGAAACCAATTATGGCAAAAATACGGGTAGCTTCCGCGTTGCCGATGCTTTGAGTACATTGGCCTTTGATTATCCACGCCGTGCCGAATTTTTCCAAAACGAATTGAGCGAACTTTTGCTGATGGCAAAAGAAGAAAAAGAAAATATCTTTGACTTCAAAGGCAGCTATGCCGGCGCGATGGGTATGCCGCAATTTATGCCTTCCAGCTACCGTAAATGGGCGGTGGACTATGATGGTGATGGTCATCGCGATATTTGGAATAATGTCGGCGATGTGGCGGCTTCTGTCGCCAATTATATGAAACAGCATGGCTGGCAGACCGGCGGTAAGATGGTGGTGCCGGTCAGTCTGACGATTACGCCGCACTTGCAGGCGATTATCGATGAGAAAACTGCCTTGACGCGCACTGTCGCAGATTTCAAAGCTTTGGGTGTCGTGCCTCAAGCTGCTGTTGCGGATAATGAAAAGGCTGTATTGTATGCTTTGGAGACCAGCCCGGGCGTATTTGAATACTATTTGGGCCTGAATAACTTCTACACAGTATGGCAATACAACCACAGCCGCATGTATGTAACAGCGGTACGCGATATTGCGAATGCAATCAATAACAATGGACTGTAAGCCATAAGAAAACCACCCGTTTGGGTGGTTTTTAAATATTGAGGATTTGTAAGGGGGTTAAGCCATTAGTCTGATTTTCATGACGTAACGTTTTTTGCTGTGCCCTGAAACAAATTGTCCGCCTCGGGCAGGGGATAAAAACGCATTGCCTTCTGCGGTTGGCTCTGCACAAGTATATTGGCCGTTTCGATCGCTCCAGAGTGCGTACACAGGCAGATTGTGGGTGCGGATATCTAGTTTCAAGCCGTCAAATGCAACGTGTGCATCCTGGTCGGAGGAAACAAATTCGGTATGGGAGATATAGTCGGCATCGTATGGTGCGCCGTTGAAATCAAATTGTGTGCCGGCAGCGGTAAAGTAGGGGTGGAATCCTGGGGACGTGCGGACGGGCGATTCGCCGTAATTGCAGACGGTCAGGATGGCAATGGCTTCATTTTCGTTAGGTAGGCTGTAATCGAGCAACCATTCGACGTGTTCATAGCCTTTTTCTGTGCTGATTAATTTCAAGCCGATATCCGATTCATTTTGATGACGGATTTCCCAGTCTGAAGTTCTGCCGAAACCATGTTGGGCCAGATGATTTTTGCTGTCCGGTCCGAATTGGGGTAAGCAAACGTGCATGCCGCCGCGTAATTTTGTATCATCGCCCACGTGGACGCTGGTTTTCGGAAATAAGACTTCCCGTCCTTTTAGAATCAGGGAGTCAATATATCCGCCTATTGTATTGACTTGCATAGTGGCTGATTTGTTGTGTAGTATGATTTCAGTCATAATGATTTGAGTTTCAAATTGTTTATCATTTATGTAGTATTATAACATTGCGATGACATGCTGTCGCTGTCGGCTTGATAGAAAATCCTTAATAAAAATCAAAAAAATGCTAGAATATATGCCATTTTCTGAGGCCGTCTGAAAAGCGGATAATTCTTTTCAGACGGCCTTCCGATTTATTTCCCGTAGAGAAACAACATGGCTTATCAAGTTCTTGCACGAAAATGGCGCCCGAAAACCTTTGCCGATTTGGTCGGTCAGGAACACGTCGTCAAAGCTCTGCGCAACGCGCTGGACGAAGGCCGTCTGCACCATGCCTATCTGCTGACAGGGACGCGCGGTGTGGGTAAAACCACGATTGCCAGGATTTTGGCCAAGAGTTTGAACTGCGAAAATGCCGTGCATGGCGAACCATGCGGTCAGTGTGAAAGCTGTACGCAAATCGACAGCGGCCGTTATGTGGATTTATTGGAAATCGACGCGGCATCGAATACCGGTATCGATAATATCCGCGAAGTGTTGGAAAACGCCCAATACGCGCCGACAGCGGGTAAATACAAAGTCTATATCATCGACGAAGTGCATATGCTTTCCAAAAGCGCGTTCAATGCCATGCTGAAGACTTTGGAAGAACCGCCTGAACACGTTAAATTTATTTTGGCGACCACCGATCCGCATAAAGTCCCCATTACCGTATTGAGCCGCTGTTTGCAGTTTGTTTTGCGCAACATGACAACCCAGCAGGTTGCGGAGCATTTGGCGCATGTCTTGGATCGTGAAAACGTTCCTTATCAGCCACAGGCTTTGCAACTTTTAGGCCGTGCCGCCGCCGGCTCGATGCGCGATGCGTTGAGTCTTTTGGATCAGGCGATTGCCATGGGTTCGGGTAAAGTGGCCGAGCAAGATGTCCGCCAGATGATCGGAGCGGTCGATAAACAATACTTGTTTGAATTGCTTGAAGGAATCATCAATCAAAACGGTGAGGCCTTGCTGGAAAAAGCTCAGGAAATGTCCGCCAGAGCGATTGGTTTTGACAGCGCATTGGCAGAATTGGCCATGATGTTGCAACGTTTGGCTTTGATTCAAACCATTCCTTCCGCCTTGGCAAATGACGATCCTGAACGTGAAACTTTGCAGCGATTAAGTCAGGCTTTGAGTGGTGAGCAGATTCAGCTTTATTATCAATGTGCTATTCATGGCAAACAGGATTTGCCGCTGGCTCCGGACGA
Organism: Neisseria sp. HMSC064D07; assembly: GCF_001837185.1. Taxonomy (NCBI): domain Bacteria; kingdom Pseudomonadati; phylum Pseudomonadota; class Betaproteobacteria; order Neisseriales; family Neisseriaceae; genus Neisseria; species Neisseria sp. HMSC064D07. Next base: position 18,680 of record NZ_KV831647.1, read on the forward strand.
GTATGCCGGTTTTGTCATGACGCTTTTGCGCATGCTTGCATTTGCGCCGTTGGCCGCTTCGGGTTGCGATACGCAAAGTCAGATTGAACACACGGATTTGCATTCCGACCATCAGAAAGCTGAGGCCGAAAAAAAGCCTTTTCAGCTGCCGAAATCTGAGCCGATAGCAGCACTGGCGGTTGAGAAAGAGGCTGTTTCTGCCAAGCAGGATACCGTTGAAAGGCCGTCTGAAGAAACGGTTCAGCCTGTTCAGCAACAACAGGCGGATGTGCCACCTTGGGAAGATATGCCGAGCCAAGTATCGGCTGAGCTGCCTCAAACACAAACGGCGCAGATGCAAGAAACTGCGGAGTCATTGCCTGTTGCAAAAGTTCAGATGGCCTCTGAGCCGGAAGAATATCCGCACATGGATGAGGAAATTCCGCCTCCGTTTTTTGATGAAGCATATACATATGAAGATTCACATCATGCTAATGTGATGGAAGTACCACAGCCGGTTGCATCTGCTGAGTCTGAAGAAGAGGAGGGGGATGATGAAGAGCTTCAGTTCGCTCCTTTGCCTGAGTTTAAAACAGAGAATTGGCACAGCATTATCGAACGCTTTGCCCGTAAATTAGGCGCAGCGCAGATGTTGGCGCAAAATGCGGCATGGACGAGTTATGATGCGGAAGCAGGTTTAATCATGCTGTCGTTGACGGATGAAGCCAAAGCCACTGCCAATAAAGAGCGCTTGGACAAAATCTGCCAGACGTTGAGCGAGGCCTACCATCTTGGCAATTTAAGGCTGCAAACTGAGCCTTGGCAGGATGATAAAGGCTGGGAAACGCCGGTGATGCGCCGCAAACGTATTCAAGAAGAAGGACGGCAGCAGGCGCAAGATTTGCTGGAAGCGGATACAACGGCGCAGAAAATCTTGCAAACCTTTGAAGCACAATGGCTACCAGATTCTTTAGAGTTGGCAGGACATTCTTAAAATACTGACATACAAGGCTGTCTGAAAAGCAATAGCGTTTTTCAGACGGCATGAGTGAAACCCATTTATTCAAACCCATAGGAGTAAAACATGTTCGGAAAAGCCGGATTAGGCGGCCTGATGAAACAGGCTCAACAAATGCAGGAAAACATGAAAAAGGCACAAGCCAAGCTGGCTGAAACCGAAGTTGAAGGCGAAGCAGGCAATGGTTTGGTAAAAGTTGTGATGACGTGTTCGCACGTTGTCCGCAAACTTGAAATCAGCCCTGATTTGATTCAAGAAGCCGCTGACGACAAAGAAATGTTGGAAGATTTGGTATTGGCCGCTATCAATGCCGCTTCTGAAAAAGCCGAAGAAACCACCAACAAAACCATGGGTGCGTTTACCCAAGGCCTGCCGGCAGGTATGGGCGACTTCTTCCGCTAAACCCACGCAGCAAAGCAAACAAAGGTCGTCTGAAACACTAAAAATCAGTTTCAGACGGCCTTCGCATTATCTGTTTTGCAGATTGAAATCAACATATCGGCAGTTATTCCGCCGCAGGCATATTGAGTGTTTATTGCATTCAAATCCGCTCAACTAATATTAAAAACCAACCGATACACCAAACAAAATGAAACCGTCCCTTCCCATCTGCTCACTTCTTTTAAGTTGTATGTTCGCCGCAGCAAGCGCAAACAGCTTTGCCGCAGAAACCATCCTTACTTCTCCGGACAAGCAGTTCAGCATTAAAAAAGTCTGCAACCACAAAACCCAAGAATGCTCTTTCTTTGCAGGCAAAAAAGCCATCGAAAAAAATCTTCCCGCAGACAGAACAAGTTATAAATGGCTTGGCAATACCTTCGCATTAAGAACCAGCTTCGGGTCGTATGATTCCTACACCACCTTCGCCGACCGTACCCACAAGCCCCATACGCTTTCCTCCGTCATCGCCACCGACAGCAAAATGCAATGCGCCGTAACCGCAGATAATAAAGGCGTGTCTTTCTACTCGCTGTTCTGCGACAAACCCGTCAAATTCATTGCTGCAAACGACAAAAAATTTGGCTTCCCCCAAGATGTTGCCACGCTGGAATCCGTCGTCGAGGCAGAGTTCAAAGGCAAGAAAGTCTACATGACGTATATAAACAAAGCCGAACGCAATGTCTCGGTCGTTTTAGACAATCCGTGTGTGAAATGATGTGCCAAATTGATGGACAAGGCTGTCTGAAAAGATGCCGTTTATTCAAAAAACGAAACAGCCCGAAACCTGATTGAAAAAGGTTTCGGGTTGTTTGCACCTGTTCGCCAGACGAAGTGAGTAGGGCGCAATGCGTGCCAGTTTGGCGGATAGAGACCTTGGCAAAGGTCTTATGAGGATTCAGGACTTTCTTTGGAAAAGAACAATGGCTCCTTATTAAGGTAAAAAAAGCCTGAACAGAAGTTCAGGCTTTTTAAATTTGGCTCCCCGACCTGGGCTCGAACCAGGGACCTGCGGATTAACAGTCCGTCGCTCTACCGACTGAGCTATCGGGGAATGGGGCGTATTATAATGGCTGGAAAAAATGTGTCAATCCATATTTTCAAGAAAATAGTGCAAAATATTTCAAATGTTTGAATGTTAAAAATATTTTGTAATCAAGTTTCACATGCTTCCCAGCCGTTTCAGACGGCCTTTAGTATTTGGCGTTAACCAATTTACCGTTTTGGAACACTTGCTGCTGCATTACCGTGCCGTTGTAAGCGTAAGTAGTTAACGAGCCGTTGCTTGGCGTGGCGCGGAACTGCATCAGTTGGTTGCGGCTGAGGACGTAGGGATCCGTGCGTTTTTGGCTGTTGTCGCTGTAAAAGTCTTGGACGACATATTCGTTGTTGCGTTTGCTGATCAGTTGGCGATGGAAGCCGCCTTTGACTGCGCTGTTGCTGGGTGTGCCGTGTGCATCAAAATAGGTCACGATTTGTTCTTCTGAGATACGGATGCCGTCTGAATCCGTGCCTTTGGTGGTTTTGGTTTTGTCCAAGCCGACAGGGATGTTGATGGATGTACCCAAGCCGACATGGCGGCCGATGCTGGTGCCAACGCCTAAGCCGACGGAAACGCCGGGCGTGCCGACTGTACATGCGCTGAGTGAAGCGGCCAAAAGGGCAGGTAAGAGAACTTTTTTCATAATGTGTATCCTTGTAATAAGAAATGTTTGTAATGTGGGAAGTATAGTATTTTTGCGGGGTGGCTGGTGTTAGTATTGGTAAAAGGGCGCAAGGCCGTCTGAAAAACAAGATAGAAACGAATATATCATTCTGGTGTAGAATGTGCCGAAATAATGATTTAATAAGAATGTGAATGAATAATGAAAACTTTGAAATTTACGAAGATGCACGGCTTGGGCAATGATTTTATGGTGGTCAATGCCATCGAACAGGACTTTGATCCATTGGCTGCGCCGCTTGCCCAATGGGCAGACCGCTATCGCGGCGTGGGTTTTGATCAGTTTTTGGTAGTGGAGAAGCCTTCTTCTGATGCGGTCGATTTTCGGTACCGCATTTTCAATGCCGATGGTCGGGAAGTAGAGCAGTGCGGCAATGGTGCACGTTGTTTTGCGCGTTTTGTCGCGGATAAGGGTTTGACGGATAAAACGGAAATTTTGGTCGAAACGGCCAAAGGGATTATTGTGCCGAAGCTGTTGGATAACGGTTTGGTTACCGTCAATATGGGTAAACCGCGTTTCATGCCGTCTGAAATTCCGTTTGTGCCTGCGCATGGTGAAAATGAAGATGCGCTGACACATATTGTCTTGGTCGGTTTGGAATCTGTACCGGTAAGCTGCGTGAATATGGGTAATCCGCATGCGGTGATTTTGGTTGATGATGTTGAAACTGCACCGGTGGAGCATTGGGGCAGCACTATTGAATCGCACGAGCAGTTCCCTGAACGGGTCAATGTCGGCTTTTTGCAGGTCGAAGATGAATTGTCAGTTCGCCTGCGCGTGTTTGAACGTGGGGTGGGGGAAACTCAAGCTTGCGGCACTGGAGCGTGTGCGGCCGTGGTGGCAGGCGTGCGCAATGGCTTGCTGAAAGCGGGTGCGCCTGTGCGTGTTACTCTGCCTGGGGGCGAACTGTTTATCAGTTGGGAAGAAGGCGGCGATGTGCAAATGACCGGCCCTGCTGAAACCGTTTTTGAAGGCGAGTTGCAGTATTCATGATGGTTTCTTTGGATTTTTGGTTTGCCGTCGCGTATGCTGCGGTATCATTGGCATTTATTTTTCGCGTACAGCGGTTTCAATGGCTTTGGGCTGCGGTGTTGTTGTGGCTGGGGGTTTCGGCATTGGGTGCACGCTTGTTGCCCGGAATGTGGGGCTTTACGCATACAGGCCCTTTGTTCATCCCTCATTTTTATCTGACAATCGCCAGTATTTTCTTCTTTATTGATGATTGCAGTAAAACGGAAGACAAAAAGTTTTGGTCGGCAGGCAAATATGCCGGTTTGACCTTGTTTGCGGTTTCCAATGTCGTCATGACTTTGGCTTTTGTTTTCTTGGCAGGCGTGGTTTATTTCATCTTGCCGCTGGCAGGCTCGGTTTTTGCATGGGCGGCCTTGCTGAAAATTTATGCCTTAAAACCGATTTATTGGTTTGTTTTGCAGGGCGTGTTGATGCTGGTGTTTTATCTGCACCGCGTGGTCGTGTGCAGGCAGTCAGCGGCTTTGTTTAGTGCTACTCAGCTGCAAATGGGTTGGCTGGTTGCGGTTGTCATGCAGGCTGTGGTTGCCATGGCTTTGATTTTTGAACGGGGCGGATATTAATTTATCCAAACTAAAAGTTATAATGAAAGAAATTTTCGATATTGGTTTTTCAGACGGCCTGAGTTTAATATGCAGGCTATATCACATCTAAATCTGGAGCAGGAAATGAAAATTGCAAATAATATTACCGAGCTGATCGGCAACACCCCTTTGGTGAAATTGAACCGTTTGACCGAGGGTTTGAAAGCGCAAATCGCCGTTAAACTTGAATTTTTCAATCCGGGCAGCAGCGTGAAAGACCGTATTGCCGAAGCCATGATTGAAGCGGCGGAGCAAGCCGGTAAAATCAATAAAGATACCGTTATCGTTGAGGCGACCAGCGGCAATACCGGTATCGGTTTGGCAATGGTGTGTGCGGCCCGCGGTTATAAATTGGCGATTACTATGCCTGAAAGCATGAGTAAAGAACGTAAAATGCTGCTGCGTGCATTCGGTGCAGAGCTGATTTTGACACCGGCTGCCGAAGGTATGGCAGGCGCTATCGCTAAAGCCCAGTCTTTGGTGGACGAACATCCAGATACTTACTTTATGCCGCGCCAATTTGATAACGAGGCTAATCCTGAAGTTCACCGCAAAACCACTGCCGAAGAAATTTGGCGCGATACAGACGGCCAAGTTGATATTTTCGTGGCCGGCGTGGGTACAGGCGGTACGATTACCGGCGTGGGCGAAGTATTGAAAAAACACAAACCCGAAGTTCAAATCGTGGCTGTTGAGCCTGAAGCTTCCCCGGTATTGAGTGGGGGTGAAAAAGGCCCGCATCCGATTCAAGGTTTGGGCGCAGGCTTTATCCCCAGTGTTTTGAATACGGCTATTTACGACAGCATTATCAAAGTACCTAACGAAGCAGCGTTTGAAACTGCGCGCGCTATGGCTGAGAAAGAGGGTATTTTGGTAGGTATTTCTTCAGGTGCCGCAGTATGGAGCGCATTGCAACTGGCTAAAAAACCTGAAAACGAAGGCAAGCTGATTGTTGTCTTGTTGCCATCGTATGGCGAACGCTATCTTTCTACGCCTCTGTTTGCAGATTTGGCATAATATAGGATTGTTGTTAAAAGGCCGTTTTCAGACGGCCTTTTTGCGTATGAGCTTGAGATATCGTATGAAATCTGTTGTAATTCAGTTAATGAGCTTTGAATACCGTTATTCAAAAGCTGGTTTCTTCAACGAATCATGCTTATAATGCGCATTATGAAAAAATACATTCTTCCTATCCTTGCTGTGGCGGCACTTGCCGGTTGTGAATCGATTTATGTTCCAACATTGAAAGAAGTGCCAGTTCGACCAACCAACGTCAAGAAACCTAAGGCTGATTCACAAGTTTCAGCTACCGGTTATCATTTGGCTCCTTCGCATTGGGCAGATGTTTCCAAGATTCATGATGAAGCACGTCGCTTGAGTACCCAAGTGAGCCAAGGTAGTTTGACCAAAGTTCAGGCTGCCCAATATTTGAACCGCTTCCGTATCCAACAAGTGGGACGCAACTCTGTTGATGACAGTATGTACGAAGTTTATCTGCGTTCTGCCGTTGACAGCCAACGTGGTGAAATTACTACTGAGCAATCCAAACAGTACATCCAAGGTGCTTTGCGTGGTTGGCAGCAACGTTGGAAAAACATGGATACCAAGCCAAGCAATCCTGCGTTTACCAACTTCCTGATGGAAGTTATGGGTATGCAACCTTTGAAATAAAAAAGTCATAAGCTGAGAAGGCCGTCTGAATATTCAGACAGCCTTCTTTTTATATGTATGTGTGTCGTTGAATTCTATTTAGTATTATGTTTTTCAAATTTCAAAACAAACAACAGCGTTTTTTCTATTTATTGACTACGGCTGTTTTTATTTCGGTCGTTATGGTTATATGGTCTTATGCGTGGTCGAAATATTTTGATTTAGGAGCGAATGAGTCAAGAGAGGCTGTAGAGATTGCAGGATTGAGTCTGTTATTGCAGTTTTTTTTATGCCTACCCTATTTTTGTTTCAAGAGATATATTTTTACTTCTCTTGCGATTACATCGATTATTAATGGAGTATATCTGTATTTGTATTGGATGTCTTCTACGCCTCCCTGTTGCGGAGATATGGGGCAGGGTTTGATTACTATGCTGTATATGTTTATTTCAGGTGTATATTTCGTTGTTTCATGTGGGATTATTATTGACTATTTGCATTCTAAGAAGGTTCAAAAAAATAAGAAGTCATCATAAGTTGATATATGATGGAGAAAAGGCCGTCTGAAACCTAGATTTTAGGTTTCAGACGGCCTTTTATTTTGCTGTATTGTAAACGTTGTTTGCCGATGCGACACAAGTCTGTCTGTTCTAATGGTGCACGATATCGCCAGTAATAAACCTATAAGGTTTTTCGAAGTGAAATTCTTACACTGCGAGAGCTAAGGTCAGGGATTTACCCTGGCTGTTGTTAAGGTAGGCAGAAAGTGCAGAGTGGTTTTTCATAGGCGATTTAGGTGTATTTGAAGAAAAAGTGTGTCCGACTTGTGGTTGGTGCGTGTAATTAAGAACCAAACAGCTTGTCAGCCGCTTGACGGGCTTTTTCTTGAATATCTTCGGTCAGATAGTTTTTCATCTGAGAATAAACCAGCGCAATGACGGCAATGTCATCGCTGAAGCCAAATGGAATCAAAAGGTCGGGAATGCTGTCGATAGGGCTTAGAAAATAAACCAGTGCACCGACAATAATCATTTTAGCCCGTTTGGGCGTGTGTTCGGATTCCCAAAGGTAATAAAGTGCATAAAGCTGTCGGACGACAGGTTTGCCCAGGCGGCCGGCAAAGCGTCCGAGTTTTTTCATAAAACCGGATGTGTCCAAGTTTCGACGGCGGAAGGAGGGGATGTAGTCTTCCGGATCGGGTGTGTTTTGATGAGGGGAGTGTGTCATGATGCAGCTTCCTTATAAGGTATGGAAACATTGTTGGTGTTGTGCTGTATTTTAGTCCATCTAGAGATGGATGAAATGTCTTTGAATGTATAACTATGTAAGAGTAGTGGTGATAATGCAATGGTAATAAGTTAAGAATGGCTTATGCCTTTGTAAAGATTAGGTATCAAGAGTGAGAATTTATCTCACAATAGATACAATTCTCAAACAATAATGATGTTATCGTAAGTGCTTTGATGGGGAGATGGCTTAATTGCAGGAAAGTAACAAAAAAGGCTAGCCACGCAAAAAAAAATCTAAGAATGATTGTTTGATTTTATTAGTCTTTTGGTAAAAATCATTAGAGCATTCATAAATTGCACTGTTCAAAATGAGATAAAACAGGTAAATTATGGTTTATGTAGCTTATTGTAGTGCTGAGCTATAGGTTTTGAGCTGATAATAAATCTAGAGGAACTGACCATGTCCGCCAAATCACGCCCGGTATTTTTGGAAATTCCGAATATCCGATTGCCCATACCGGGGATTGTATCTATTCTTCACCGTATCAGCGGCGTCGGCTTGTTTGTGATGCTGCCTGTTCTCTTGTATTTCTTCTCCGGAACGCTGGATCGCGAAGCATCGTTTGAAGCATATCGTTCTGCTATCTCCAATCCGTTTGTGAAGCTGATCCTTATCGGTCTGTTGTGGGCATATCTGCACCACTTTTTCGCCGGTATCCGCTTTCTGTTTTTGGATGTACACAAAGGCTTGGAATTAAATACTGCCCGTGCTACTGCTAAAGTTGTATTTGCTTCTGCTTTGATTCTGACCGTCGTTTTGGGAGCTTTGTTATGGTAGAACGTAAATTGACAGGTGCGCATTACGGTTTGCGCGATTGGGCAATGCAACGTGCAACTGCGGTCATCATGTTGGTGTACACCGTGGTTCTTTTGGTTGTTTTGTTTACGTTGCCTAAAGAATATTCGGCATGGCAGGCATTTTTTGATCAAACTTGGGTGAAAGTATTTACCCAAGTGAGCTTCTTGGCCGTATTCCTGCATGCATGGGTAGGTATCCGCGATTTGTGGATGGACTACATTAAGCCTTTCGGCGTGCGTTTGTTTTTACAAGTTGCCACCATCGTTTGGTTGGTCGGCTGCTTGGTATATTCAGTTAAAGTAATCTGGGGGTAAATATGAGTTTTCCTGTTCGCAAGTTTGATGCCGTGATTGTTGGCGGTGGTGGTGCAGGTTTACGCGCAGCCCTCCAATTGTCTAAATCCGGCCTGAATTGTGCTGTTTTGTCTAAAGTATTCCCAACCCGTTCTCATACTGTAGCGGCTCAAGGCGGTATTTCTGCTTCATTGGGTAATGTGCAGGAAGACCGTTGGGATTGGCATATGTACGATACCGTGAAAGGTTCTGACTGGTTGGGCGACCAAGATGCGATTGAGTTTATGTGCCGCGCAGCGCCCGAAGCCGTAATTGAGTTGGAACACATGGGTATGCCTTTTGACCGTGTGGAAAGTGGCAAAATCTACCAACGTCCTTTCGGCGGCCATACTGCCGAACACGGTAAACGTGCGGTAGAACGTGCATGTGCGGTTGCCGACCGTACCGGTCATGCGATGTTGCATACTTTGTACCAACAAAACGTCCGTGCCAATACACAATTCTTTGTGGAATGGACGGCGCAAGATTTGATTCGTGATGAAAACGGCGACGTCGTCGGTGTAACCGCCATGGAAATGGAAACCGGCGAAGTTTATATTTTCCACGCTAAAGCTGTTATGTTTGCTACTGGTGGCGGCGGTCGTATTTATGCTTCTTCCACCAATGCTTATATGAACACCGGTGACGGTTTGGGTATTTGTGCCCGTGCAGGGATTCCGTTGGAAGACATGGAATTCTGGCAATTCCACCCGACTGGTGTAGCCGGTGCTGGTGTATTGATTACCGAGGGTGTGCGCGGTGAGGGCGGTATTCTGTTGAATGCCGATGGCGAACGCTTTATGGAACGTTACGCTCCAACCGTAAAAGATTTGGCTTCCCGTGACGTGGTTTCCCGTGCGATGGCTATGGAAATCTACGAAGGTCGCGGCTGTGGTAAAAACAAAGACCACGTATTGCTGAAAATTGACCATATCGGCGCAGAAAAAATTATGGAAAAACTGCCGGGCATCCGCGAGATTTCCATCCAGTTTGCCGGTATTGACCCGATTAAAGACCCGATTCCTGTTGTGCCGACTACCCACTACATGATGGGCGGTATTCCGACCAACTACCATGGCGAAGTTGTTGTTCCGCAAGGTGAAGATTACGAAGTGCCTGTAAAAGGTCTGTATGCAGCAGGTGAGTGTGCATGTGCTTCCGTACACGGTGCGAACCGCTTGGGTACCAACTCCCTGTTGGACTTGGTGGTATTCGGTAAAGCTGCCGGCGACAGCATGATTAAATTCATCAAAGAGCAAAGCGACTGGAAATCTCTGCCTGCTAATGCCGGCGAATTGACCCGCCAACGTATCGAGCGTTTGGACAACCAAACCGGCGGCGAAAACGTTGATGCATTGCGTCGCGAACTGCAACGCTCCGTACAACTGCATGCCGGCGTGTTCCGTACCGATGAGATTCTGAGCAAAGGCGTTCGAGAAATCATGGAGATTGCCGAGCGCGTGAAACGTACTGAAATCAAAGACAAGAGCAAAGTGTGGAATACCGCGCGTATCGAAGCTTTGGAATTGGATAATCTGATTGAAGTAGCGAAAGCGACTTTGGTGTCCGCCGAAGCGCGTAAAGAATCGCGTGGCGCACACGCTTCAGACGACCATCCTGAGCGCGATGACGAAAACTGGATGAAACATACCCTGTATCATTCAGATACCAATACTTTGTCTTACAAACCGGTGCATACCAAGCCTTTGAGCGTGGAATACATCAAACCGGCTAAACGCGTTTATTGATGAGTTTTCAGACGGCCTTTACCTTAAAGGCCGTCTGAAACCTAACCATACCCACATTGAACTGCTTGAATTCATAATACAAAATCATTGGGCAGTTTATGAGAAAAGGAACACTTCTCATGGAAAAAATGAGTTTTGAAATTTACCGTTACAACCCGGACGTTGATGCCAAACCTTATATGCAACGTTACGAGTTGGAATTGGAACCAACCGACGTTAAACTTTTGGACGCTTTAGTGCGCCTGAAAGCACAAGACGATACATTGTCTTTCCGCCGTTCTTGCCGCGAAGGTATTTGCGGTTCTGACGGTATGAACATCAACGGCAAAAACGGCTTGGCATGTCTGACTGATTTGCGCAGCCTGAAACAGCCGGTCAAAATCCGTCCTCTGCCGGGCCTGCCTGTTATCCGCGACCTGATTGTGGACATGACCCAGTTCTTCAAACAATATCACTCCATTAAACCTTACGTTGTCAACGACAATCCGATTGATGCGGACAAAGAGCGTTTGCAAACTCAGGAAGAGCGTAAAGAGTTGGACGGTTTGTACGAGTGTATTTTGTGCGCCTGCTGTTCGACTGCCTGCCCATCATTCTGGTGGAACCCTGATAAATTTGTTGGTCCGTCTGGCTTGCTGAATGCTTACCGTTTCATTGCGGATAGCCGTGATACCATCACTAATGAGCGTTTGGATAATCTGAACGACCCATACCGTTTGTTCCGTTGCCACACCATTATGAACTGCGTAGACGTATGTCCTAAACACTTGAATCCGACCCGAGCCATTGGTAAGATTAAAGAGATTATGTTGAAACGAGCCGTTTAAGAAATGATGGTTTTTGACGATATTGCCAAACGGAAAATCCGTTTTCAAACCCGCCGGGGATTGTTGGAATTAGACTTAATCTTCGGTAGGTTTATGGAAAAAGAATTCGAGCACCTGAGTGATCAGGAGTTGTCCGAATTTTCCGAAATCCTCGAATTTCAAGACCAAGAGTTACTTGCCTTGATTAACGGACATTCGGCGACGGACAAGAAACACCTGATTCCCATGCTTGAAAAAATCAGACAGGCATGACGTGTTATAGAGCTTGTTTGCGATGCCAATCCGAACAAGCTCTTTCCATACTGAGGCCGTCTGAAAAAAAAGGACCGTGCCGCTTGGGCGGCAACGAAAGCCCCAACTTACAAAGGAGTTTAAGAATGTCTAAATCAGTCAAGCTCACCACCCCAAATCAAGAGACCTTGGAACTGCCAGTATTGGAAGCAAGTATAGGCCATGATGTGGTTGATATTCGTACTTTGACTAAAAATACAGGTCTGTTTTCCTTCGACCCCGGATTCGTGTCAACTGCAAGTTGCGAATCCAAAATCACTTATATTGATGGCGATGAAGGTCTGTTGTATTACCGTGGTTATCCTATCGAACAGCTGGCCGAAAAATCCGATTACTTGGAAGTTTGCTATCTGTTGATTTACGGCGAACTGCCTACCTCTGAACAGAAAAAAGAATTTGATGCCACAGTCGGTCGCCATACTATGCTGCATGAACAGCTGACTTGGTTCTTCCGCGGATTCCGTCGCGATGCTCATCCGATGGCGATGATGGTGGGTGTGGTTGGCGCGCTGTCTGCGTTTTATCAAGACAGCTTGGATATTACCAATCCTGAACACCGCAAAATTGCGATTTACCGCTTAATCTCCAAAATTCCGACAATTGCGGCAATGTGTTACCGTTATTCCAATGGTCTGCCGTTCAATTATCCAAAAAATAACCTTTCCTATGCTGAAAACTTCTTGCACATGATGTTCGCAACACCATGTGAAGAATATAAACCTAATCCAGTATTAGCTCGCGCGCTCGACCGCATCTTTATTTTGCATGCCGACCACGAGCAAAACGCCTCTACTTCGACTGTACGTTTGGCCGGCTCTTCAGGCGCGAACCCATTTGCCTGTATCGCTGCCGGTATCGCCTGTCTGTGGGGTGCTTCACATGGCGGTGCAAACGAAGCTGTGTTGAAGATGCTGGACGAAATCGGCGATGTGTCTAATGTTGCCGCATACATGGAAGGTGTGAAACAACGCAAATACCGTCTGATGGGCTTTGGTCACCGCGTATACCGCAATATGGACCCCCGAGCCAACATCATGCGCGAAACCTGTTATGAAGTCTTGAAAGAATTGGGCTTGGAAGACAGTCCTAAATTCAAGCTGGCGATGGAATTGGAACAAATTGCACTGAAAGACCCATTCTTTGTTGAACGCAAGCTGTATCCAAACGTCGATTTCTACTCCGGTATCGTCTTGTCCGCATTGGGCATTCCAACTGAAATGTTTACCGTTATCTTCGCATTGTCGCGCAGTGTAGGTTGGATTTCTCATTGGCATGAAATGATTAGCGATCCGGCGCTGAAAATCGGTCGCCCACGTCAACTGTATACCGGTGCGGAACGTCGTGATTATGTTCCGGTAGATAAACGCTAACAGACAATATATTAATATATTGTTAAAAAGTCGTTTGAAAAAATCGAATTGTTGTTTTCAATGAGGTTGACCCGTAATTAATTAAGTTGATAACAGGTAATTTGATTTAAAATAGGGTAGAATAAAGTGTCATTTCAGACGGCCTGAATTCCGTTCGGAGAACACGGGATTCTACCCTTTGTTTATATTTTAAAGAAAAGAGCTCACGCCATGATGGACGAAAAACTCAATTTCTCTTATCTGTTTGGTTCTAATGCGCCATACATCGAGGAGTTGTATGAAAAGTTTCTGGATAATCCGGAATCTGTCGATGAAAAATGGAAACAGTACTTTACCGATTTGAGTAAACAGCCGGGCGCAGTCGCTGTCGATGTTGCCCATACACCGATTCGTGAATCATTTGCCACTTTGGCTAAAAAGAAAATTGCCGCAGCCGTCGCAGGCGGTGTGGATGAGGCAATGATGAAAAAGCAAGTCAGCGTTTTGCGACTGATTTCTGCCTATCGTATCCAAGGCGTGGGTGCAGCCCAACTTGATCCGCTCAAACGTATTCCTCCTCAAAATATCGAAGCTCTCGATCCTAAATTCCACGGTCTGTCAGATGCCGATATGGCGCTTCAGTTCAATATGGGCGAGGGCGATTTTTCCGGTCAGAGCAAACTGCCTCTGTCCCAAATCATCAGCAACCTCAAACAAACCTACTGCGGCCATATTGCGGTAGAGTATATCTACATCCCAAATACCGAAGAGCGCCGCTGGGTTCGCAATTATTTTGAAAGCGTACTGTCTACGCCAAGCTACAACGTTGAACAAAAACGCCGTATCTTGAAAGAAATGACTGCTGCCGAAACTCTGGAACGCTACCTGCATACCAAATATGTCGGTCAAAAACGCTTTGGTGTAGAAGGCGGTGAAAGCGCGATTGCCGGTTTGAATTACCTGATTCAAAACGCTGGTAAAGACGGCGTGGAAGAAGTCATCATCGGTATGGCACACCGTGGCCGTCTGAATGTTTTGGTTAACATTTTGGGTAAAAAACCGGCTGATCTGTTTGCTGAATTTGAAGGCCGTGCCGAAATCAAATTGCCTAGCGGCGACGTGAAATACCACATGGGCTTCAGCTCCGACATTGCTACGCCACACGGCCCAATGCACGTTTCTTTGGCATTTAACCCGTCACACTTGGAAATTGTTAACCCAGTAGTGGAAGGTTCTGCGCGCGCCAAACAAAAACGTTTGGGCGAAAACGGCCGCGATAAAGTCTTGCCAGTATTGATTCACGGTGACTCCGCATTTATCGGTTTGGGTGTTAACCAAGCAACATTCAACCTGTCTAAAACACGCGGCTATACCACCGGCGGTACTGTTCACATCGTGATCAACAACCAAATCGGCTTTACCACTTCCGATACCCGCGATACCCGTTCTACCGTATACTGTACCGATATCGCGAAAATGGTTTCCGCTCCGGTTATCCACGTGAACGGCGATGACCCTGAACGCGTTTGCTTTGCTATCCAAGCCGCTTTGGATTACCGCAAAAAATTCCATAAAGACATCGTGATCGACGTTGTCTGTTACCGTAAATGGGGCCACAACGAGGGCGATGATCCGACCCTGACCCAACCGATGATGTACAAAAAAGTATCGCAACACCCGGGTGCGCGTGCTTTGTACACCGAACAACTGATTGCCGAAGGCGTGGTAACCCAAGCTGAGGCTGACGGCTACATCCAAGCCTACCGTGATGCTTTGGACAAAGGCGAACATGTTGAACAAACAACTTTGAGCAACTTCCAACGCACACAAATCGACTGGAGCAAATACCAAGGCAAAGATTGGCGCGAAAAAATCGAAACCGGTTTGCCTGCCGCCGACATCGAGCGCCTTACCGAGAAATTTACCGCCGTACCGGAAGGCTTTGCCCTGCATCCGACTGCAAAACGTGTGATCGAAGCGCGTAAAGCCATGGCATCCGGCAAACAAGCCATCGACTGGGGTATGGCCGAAACCCTCGCATACGCAAGCCTGCTGACCAAAGGTCATGGCGTGCGTATCTCCGGTGAGGACTCCGGCCGCGGTACATTCTCACACCGTCATGCAGTATTGCACGATCAAAAACGCGAAAAATGGGACGACGGTACTTATGTTCCTCTGCGCAATATGGGCGAAGGCTTGGGCGAGTTCCTGGTTATCGACTCTATCTTGAACGAAGAAGCCGTGATGGCGTTCGAGTACGGCTTTGCCTGCTCCGCTCCTGACAAGCTGACCATTTGGGAAGCTCAATTCGGTGACTTCGCCAACGGCGCGCAAGTAACTATCGACCAATTCCTGTCTTCAGGCGAAACCAAATGGGGTCGTTTGTGCGGTCTGACCACCATCCTGCCGCACGGTTACGACGGTCAAGGCCCTGAGCACTCTTCTGCACGCGTGGAACGTTGGTTGCAACTGTGTTCTGAGAACAATATGCAAGTCATCATGCCGTCTGAAGCGTCGCAAATGTTCCACCTCTTGCAACGTCAAGTCTTGGGTTCATACCGCAAACCACTGGTGATTTTCATGTCCAAACGCCTGTTGCGCTTCAAAGGTGCAATGAGCCCGCTGGAAAACTTTACCGAAGGTTCGACTTTCCGTCCGGTTATCGGCGATACTGCCGAACGCGCAAGCAACGACAGCGTGAAACGCGTGGTATTGTGTGCCGGTCAGGTTTACTATGACTTGGAAGCCGGCCGTACCGAGCGTAAACTGGAAGATGATGTTGCTATCGTCCGCGTTGAGCAGCTGTATCCGTTCCCATACGAAGAGGTTAAAGCTGAACTGGCGAAATATCCGAACGCAAAATCTGTGGTTTGGGCACAAGAAGAGCCGAAAAACCAAGGCGCGTTCTACCAAATCCGCCACCGCATCGAAGACGTTATCAGCGAAGAGCAAAAACTGTCTTATGCCGGTCGTCCAAGCAGCGCATCGCCTGCAGTGGGCTACTCAAGTAAACACATTGCTCAATTGAAACAATTGGTTGAAGACGCTTTGGCATTGTAAACCAAGTAGCATTCCGTCTGAGTCTGCTCAGGCGGAATGCCCATATGCAGAATTAAAAACACACAACAGGCCGTCTGAAAGGGCCATTGGAGACACAAAATGATTATTGATGTAAAAGTACCTATGCTGTCTGAAAGCGTATCTGAAGGCACGCTCTTGGAATGGAAGAAAAAAGTTGGCGAAGCAGTTGCTCGTGACGAAATCCTGATCGATATCGAAACTGACAAAGTGGTTTTGGAAGTACCTTCTCCACAAGCCGGCGTATTGGTTGAAATCGTAGCTCAAGACGGTGAAACCGTTGTTGCCGACCAAGTTTTGGCTCGTATCGATACAGCTGCTACTGCCGCTGCTGAAGCACCTGCAGCCGCTCCTGCCGAAGCAGCCCCAGCTGCCGCTCCTGCTACTGCACAAAACAACGCCGCGATGCCTGCCGCTGCAAAACTGGCTGCCGAGACCGGTGTTGACGTGAACGCATTGCAAGGTTCCGGCCGTGACGGTCGCGTATTGAAAGAAGACGTACAAAATGCCGCTGCCAAACCTGCCGCAGCCGCTGCTCCTGCTGTTGCACTTCCTGCCGGCGCACGTCCTGAAGAACGCGTACCAATGAGCCGCCTGCGTGCCCGTGTTGCAGAACGCCTCTTAGCTTCTCAACAAGAAAACGCCATTCTGACTACATTCAACGAAGTCAACATGAAACCAATCATGGACTTGCGTGCGAAGTACAAAGATAAATTCGAGAAAGAACACGGCGTGAAACTGGGCTTTATGTCCTTCTTCGTTAAAGCCGCTGTTGCCGCCCTGAAAAAATATCCGGTTGTGAATGCTTCTGTTGACGGCAAAGACATCGTGTACCATGGCTACTTCGACATCGGTATCGCGATTGGCAGCCCACGCGGTTTGGTTGTGCCAATCCTGCGCGATGCCGACCAAATGAGCATTGCCGACATCGAACAAGCAATTGTTGATTACGCGAAAAAAGCAAAAGACGGCAAAATCGCTATCGAAGATCTGACCGGCGGTACATTCAGTATTACCAACGGCGGTACTTTCGGTTCTATGATGTCTACCCCAATCATCAACCCGCCTCAATCTGCGATTTTGGGTATGCACGCCACTAAAGAGCGCGCTGTGGTTGAAAACGGTCAAGTTGTTGTCCGTCCAATGATGTATCTGGCTCTGTCTTACGACCACCGTATTATTGACGGCCGCGAAGCTGTATTGACCTTGGTAGCCATTAAAGACGCGTTGGAAGACCCAGCTCGCCTGTTGTTGGATCTGTAATCGTTTCAGACGGCCTTTTATTTATTAATGAAAAGGTCGTCTGAATTTTTATTTAGATGTAGCGTAATGTAGTATCGTGCTACAATAGGCTCAACGAACGATTGAGGCCGTCTGAAACATTTGATTCGAATGAATCGACAGATATGGACTTTCAGACGGCCTTTTCTTAAAACCATCAAAACGCAGTCATTCAAAATAAAAAAGAAACAAAAAGTATCGTTTTTATTTTGAGATACTGCCAAAAGCAAAGGATGACACGATGTCTCAATATGATGTAGTAGTGATTGGTGCAGGCCCGGGTGGATACGTTGCCGCCATCCGTGCCGCGCAACTGGGTTTCAAAACCGCTTGCGTCGACGCAGGCGTTAACAAAGCAGGCAATGCCCCTGCATTGGGCGGTACTTGCTTAAACGTAGGTTGTATCCCTTCTAAAGCCCTGTTGCAATCCAGTGAACATTTCCACGCTGCGCAACACGATTTTGCCGAACACGGTATCACTGTCGGCGACGTAAAATTCGACGCGGCCAAAATGATTGAGCGCAAAGATGCCATCGTGACCAAACTGACCGGCGGCGTGAAATTCCTGTTCCAAAAAAACAAAGTAACCAGCCTGTTCGGTACTGCTTCCTTTGCCGGTAAAAATGGCGATGCCTACCAAATCGAAGTCGATAACAAAGGTGAGAAAACCGTTATCGAAGCCAAACACGTCATCGTAGCAACCGGTTCCGTACCGCGTCCGCTGCCACAAGTCGCTATCGACAATGTGAATGTATTGGACAACGAAGGCGCACTGAACCTGACCGAAGTGCCTGCCAAACTCGGCGTGATCGGTTCCGGCGTGATTGGTTTGGAAATGGGTTCCGTATGGAACCGCGTGGGTTCAGAAGTTACCATTCTTGAAGCTGCGCCGACCTTCTTGGCTGCCGCCGACCAACAAATCGCAAAAGAAGCCTTCAAATACTTCACCAAAGAGCAAGGCTTGAGCATTGAATTGGGCGTGAAAATCGGCGACATCAAATCTGAAGGCAAAGGCGTTTCCGTTGCTTACGAAACTGCTGCCGGCGAAGCCAAAACCGAAGTATTCGACAAACTGATCGTTGCCATCGGCCGTATT
Organism: Neisseria sp. HMSC064D07; assembly: GCF_001837185.1. Lineage (NCBI taxonomy): Bacteria > Pseudomonadati > Pseudomonadota > Betaproteobacteria > Neisseriales > Neisseriaceae > Neisseria > Neisseria sp. HMSC064D07. The sequence goes on from NZ_KV831647.1 coordinate 37,192, forward strand.
CCAAACACCAAAGGCCTGAACGCCGAAGCCGTAGGCTTGGAAAAAGACGAGCGTGGCTTTATCAAAGTAGATGGCGAATGCCGTACCAACCTGCCTAACGTATGGGCAATCGGCGACGTGGTTCGCGGCCCGATGTTGGCACACAAAGCCAGCGACGAAGGCGTTGCCGTTGCCGAGCGTATTGCCGGTCAAAAACCGCATATCGACTTCAACAACGTGCCGTTTGTAATTTACACCGACCCTGAAATCGCTTGGGTGGGTAAAACCGAAGAACAGCTCAAAGCCGAAGGCGTGGAGTACAAAAAAGGTACTTCAGGTTTCGGTGCAAACGGTCGCGCATTGGCAATGGGCAAAGCCAAAGGTACGGTTAAAGTGTTGGCAGATGCCAAAACCGACCGTATCTTGGGCGTACACATGATTGGCCCGGTTGTCAGCGAATTGGTTACTGAAGGCGTGACTGCACTCGAATTCTTCGCCAGCAGCGAAGACATCGCACGTATTATCCATGCTCACCCAACCTTGTCCGAAGTGGTTCACGAAGCTGCATTGGCGGCCGACAAACGCGCTTTGCACGGTTGATAGACATTAAGGCCGTCTGAAACTTTTCAGACGGCCTTAAGGCCTCCGACAAATTGAATGTTTCGAGAGCTTCGTTTTCTGATTTATAATTCCGTCAGACAAACAAACAGCATTTACATTCGTTATGAACAAAGAAATAGTCGGTATTTTCTTTATACCGATGGGCATCATCAGCATGTGTATGGCCGCATTGTGGCAGATGTATGTGATGATGACCGAAACTTATACGCTCAACCGTTTCAAAGATAAAGAATTGGTTTGGCGCGTGGCATTGTTGTTTATCAGTTTCAGCCTTGCCGTTTATCTGCTCTGCCCGAATTCGCGTAAAAAAGGCATTGTCTTTTTTATTCTCGGAGGAGGCGGCGCAACCATGTATCTGCTGGCGCGGATGTGGTTGCCCTTCAGTAAATAGTAGGGCCGTCTGAAAATATGGGATTGGCCGCAGGGCGATTCCTAAAACCCACTCACCTTAAGGAGAAATCCATGAATTTACACGAGTATCAGGCTAAAGAACTGCTGGCTAGCTACGGTTTGCCCGTACAAGGCGGTATTTTGGCACACAACGGCGAAGAAGCCGCTGCAGCTTACGACAAATTGGGCGGCAAATTCGCTGTTGTCAAAGCACAAGTACACGCCGGCGGCCGCGGTAAAGCGGGAGGCGTAAAAGTCGTTAAAAGCCGCGAAGAAGCTAAAGAAGTGGCTGAAAGCCTGATTGGCACCAACTTGGTAACTTACCAAACCGATGCCAACGGCCAACCTGTCAACAGCGTTTTGGTTTGCGAAGACATGTATCCGGTTCAAACCGAGCTGTACTTGGGCGCAGTGGTTGACCGTTCTACCCGCCGCGTTACATTCATGGCTTCTACCGAAGGCGGCGTGGAAATTGAAAAAGTTGCTGCCGAAACTCCAGAAAAAATCTTCAAAGTAACCGTTGATCCGCTGGTCGGCCTGCAACCTTGCCAAGCTCGCGAAGTTGCCTTCCAACTGGGCTTGAAAGACAAACAAATCAACGAGTTCGTCAAACTGATGACCGGCGCGTACAAAGCGTTTATCGAAAACGACTTCGCACTGTTTGAAGTAAACCCATTGGCAGTCCGTGAAAACGGCGACTTGGCCTGTGTGGACGGCAAAATCGGTATCGACAGCAACGCGCTCTACCGCCTGCCGAAAATTGCCGCTTTGCGCGACAAATCTCAAGAAAACGAACGTGAGCTGAAAGCTTCTGAATTCGACCTGAACTATGTTGCCCTGGAAGGCAACATCGGCTGTATGGTTAACGGTGCCGGTTTGGCGATGGCCACTATGGACATTATCAAACTCAAAGGTGGCCAACCTGCCAACTTCTTGGACGTTGGTGGCGGCGCAACCAAAGACCGCGTGGTTGAAGCGTTCAAACTGATTCTGGAAGACAAATCCGTTAAAGGCGTATTGATCAACATCTTCGGCGGTATCGTACGTTGCGACATGATTGCGGAAGCCATCGTGGCAGCCGTTAAAGAAATCAACGTCAACGTTCCTGTCGTTGTTCGTTTGGAAGGTAACAACGCCGAACTCGGCGCGAAAATCCTGAACGAATCAGGTCTGAAACTGACTTCTGCAGACGGCCTGAATGACGCAGCCGAAAAAATTGTTGCAGCCGTAAACGCCTAAGGAGAAAAGAATGAGCGTATTGATTAATAAAGACACCAAAGTATTGGTTCAAGGTTTCACCGGTAAAAACGGTACTTTCCACTCCGAACAAGCTCTGGCTTACGGCACTAAAGTTGTCGGCGGCGTTACCCCAGGCAAAGGCGGTCAAACCCACCTGAACCTGCCCGTGTTCAACACCATGAAAGAAGCCGTTAAAGAAACCGGCGCTGACGCATCTGTAATTTACGTTCCCGCTCCGTTTGTTTTGGATTCTATCGTTGAAGCAGTTGATTCAGGCGTGGGCTTGGTCGTTGTGATTACCGAAGGCGTTCCAACTCTGGACATGCTCAAAGCCAAACGTTACTTGGAAACCAACGGCAACGGTACCCGCTTGGTCGGCCCTAACTGCCCTGGCGTGATTACTCCGGGTGAGTGCAAAATCGGTATTATGCCGGGCCACATCCACCAACCTGGCCGCATCGGTATTATTTCCCGTTCCGGTACGTTGACTTACGAAGCCGTGGCACAAACCACCAAACTGGGCTTGGGTCAATCAACCTGTATCGGTATCGGCGGCGACCCGATTCCTGGTATGAACCAAATCGACGCACTGAAACTCTTCCAAGAAGACCCAGATACCGACGCCATCATCATGATCGGTGAAATCGGCGGTACTGCGGAAGAAGAAGCAGCCGAATACATCCAATCCAACGTAACCAAACCTGTTGTAGGTTACATTGCTGGTGTTACCGCTCCTAAAGGCAAACGTATGGGCCACGCCGGTGCGATTATCTCCGGTGGTAAAGGTACTGCCGAAGAAAAATTCGCCGCTTTCGAAAAAGCCGGTATCGCTTACACCCGTAGCCCTGCCGAGTTGGGCACTACCATGCTGGAAGTGTTGAAAGCAAAAGGTTTGGCATAAGACTTAAGTCTTTAAGCTGAATGGAAAAGGCCGTCTGAAGTTTTCAGACGGCCTTTTTTTAAATTTCATTTGCTTGTTTTCATAATAAGCACTTAATTTTATTTAAATTAACGTTTATTTTGGAATAAATGGTTATAATTTATTAACAGATAAACAGTCTGTAACCATATCAACCTATATCAAGGAGAGAAGCATGAAAAAACACGATTTTGAAGCACGTCGCGAGGCTTTGCTGAAAGACATCCGAGAAGTGATGGATGATGTGGAAGAGTTGTACCGCAATGGTGTTGAAGCCGGTTCGGAAGAGGGCAGCAAAGCCCGAGCCAAATTGGAAGAAAAATTGGCCGTGGCCAAAGAGCGTTTGAGCCGTTTTGAAGAAGAGGCCGGCGAACGTTTGCGCCATCATGCCGAGCGTGCGCGTGAGAAATACGAGCAGTTTGAAGAAGCGGCTCAGGAGCGTTTTAAAGAAGGCAAAGAGCGTTTTGCCGAATTTGAAGCCGATGCAGGTGCGCGTTTGAAACGCGGTGCCAAACACGCTGATGAAGTGGTGCATGAAAAACCATATTATGCGATGGGTTTTGCCGCATTGGCCGGTTTGGTTGTTGGTGTGTTGTTGAACCGCCGTTAATGTGAATATGTTAAGGCCGTCTGAACAGGCGTGTACATGAGATCATGGATTTCATTGCGCCGTGCAGACGGCCTTAGCCTTATTTTTCCTGGGAAAAAGGATAATCGAGATGGGAATTCGCCAGCGTTTTGAACATGGCAAGGCTTTGTTGAATCAGGGCGCGGATTTGCTGCTGTTGCGTTTGCAGGTATTGAGCTTGGATTTGACGCGTCAGGCGGAGAATGTGTTTCGTTTGGCGATTTGGCTGGTGTTGTCCGGCGCGCTGTTGATGGTAGGCTTGGTCGGTTTGCTGTTTGGTTTGAACCGCGTGCTGTCGGATGTGGCCGCTTTGTGGGTATTTTTCGGCATTTTCTTCGTGAGCCTGCTGATTATTGCCGTATTGTTCCGCAAAGTATCAGCGGACTATCGGGAGCAGGGCAGCCGTGTGGCTGAAACCTTGCAGGATATTCGATCGGACATTGCGTATTTGCGCGGTGAGATAGACAAGGATACGGACGATGAAGCGACAGGAGTATGAAGAAGCGCGTGAGCTGCTGCTTTTAGAGGCCAAGCTGGTGCGGCTGCGGATTGAGGCGGAAAATTTGAAACTGCGTAAAGCGGAAGAAAGCAAAACACGACAGGGCAATCAGTTGATTAAGCTCGCAGATGTGGCGTATCAGTTGAGCCAAACGCGTTTGCTGTCTCAACGCGCTTTGTTTTCTACATCGCGCCGTCGGCATTGGATTTGGCTGGTATTGGCGGTCATGCTGGGCTTGTCGAGATAATCGAGGGCAGAGGTTTGGTCAAAATGATATTTGCGGTGAGTTGTTGGCTCGTGTGAGCCGCTGGTTGAGGATGCTGCGTCATTGTGTTGCCGAAACTGAAACTTTATCTATGTTGAGTATTTTTTACAAAAGACACCGGCCGTCTGAACATTTCAGACGGCCTCAATGTTTGGAGTTTCAGATATAATGGCGGCAATTTTGAAATTATTAAATGAAGGATAAGTGATGAACCGTTTGTATCCCCACCCGATTATCGCCCGTGAGGGCTGGCCGATTATCGGCGGCGGTTTGGCTTTGAGCCTGCTGGTGTCGATGTGCTGCGGCTGGTGGTCTTTGCCGTTTTGGGTGTTTACCGTATTTGCTTTGCAGTTTTTCCGCGACCCTGCGCGTGAAATTCCGCAAAATCCTGAGGCGGTGTTGAGCCCTGTTGACGGCCGTATCGTGGTGGTCGAGCGCGCACGTGATCCGTATCGTGATGTCGATGCTTTGAAAATCAGTATTTTTATGAACGTGTTCAACGTGCATTCGCAAAAATCGCCTGCCGATTGTACGGTAACGAAAGTGGTCTATAACAAAGGCAAATTCGTGAATGCGGATTTGGACAAAGCCAGCACGGAAAACGAACGTAATGCGGTTTTGGCGACTACGGCTTCTGGTCGTGAAATTACTTTTGTTCAAGTGGCTGGTTTGGTGGCGCGCCGTATTTTGTGCTACACCCAAGCAGGTGCGAAACTGTCTCGCGGCGAACGCTATGGCTTTATCCGCTTTGGCTCGCGCGTGGATATGTATCTGCCTGTCGATGCGCAGGCGCAAGTGGCGATTGGCGATAAAGTTACCGGCGTCAGCACTGTATTGGCGCGTTTACCACTGACTGCGCCGCAAACTGAATCTGAGCCTAAAGCCGCAGCTCCACAAGCCGCGCCAGTTTCACAAGCGACTCCGGTTGAAACAGTGGCAAGCCAATCTACCGAACAGCAGCAAATCGAAGCAGCGGCGGCTAAGATTCAAGCGGCTGTGCAAGATGTGTTGAAAGGTTAATAGTCAGTTTTAAATGATTGGTTAAAACAAGAAAAAAGGTTTTCAGACGGCCGTCTGAAAACCTTTTTTGTTTGCCTATCCGATTTTAAAACTTCACGTTTACGCCGCCGGTAAAGCTGCGACCCATTTGAGGCGTATCGGAGAGGAAGCTGCTGTGGGCGTAAACGGATTGGTTGAGCAGGTTGTCGGCTTTGACATACCAATTCCACTCGCCATAGCGCGTATTACGGCGGTAGTTTGCGCCGAGGTTGAGCATATGGTGTCCGGGCGTGCGTGTTTCGTAGCGGGCGAGTTTGTTTTGGGCGAACACGCGGTAGTAGTCCAAGTTGGCATCGATACGGTCGGTCAGCGAGGCTTTCAGGTGAACGCCAAGGCGCGCAGCCGGAACGCGAGGCGCGTTTTGGTCGTCCTGTGCGATGAAAGGACGGTTACCGTAAGCATCTTCCCTGCCGGGTAGGGAAGGCAGGTTTTTCAGACGGCCTCGTACATAGTCGCCGGAAACGCCGATGCTGTAGCGCGGTGTCGGTTTGAAGTAGATTTCGCCTTCCGCGCCGTAGAAGTCGGCGCCGGATTGGTTGTAGCGCACGAGCTTCATTTCGCTGTCGTCTTCGATGGATTTGGGGCCACGTCCGTCGTTTAAGGTTTGGGCGTAAATGTAGTTGCCGAAACGGTTGCGGTAGAGTGCCAGATTGTATTGCCAGCGGTCGCCTTCGTAGCCCAGCGCGAGTTCGATATTGTTGGAACGCTCTTTGTTGAGGTGTTTGTTGCCGACTTCAAAGGTGTTGGTGGCGACGTGTTTGCCGTGTGCGTACAGCTCTTGCGTTGACGGCAGGCGTTCCTGATGGGAGGCGGTCAGGCTGAGTTTGTGTTGGGGCGTGAAATACCAGTTGCCGGAAAGCGCGAACGAGCGGGCGGTTTGGCGGTGCGCGCCGAGGTCGTGCAGGGGCTGGTTGTAGTAGTTTTCCCGATCAATCAATGCTTTGTCGTACTGGATGGAGGCTTTTTGTTTTTCCACGCGTACGCCGCCTTCTAGCGTGAAGTTGTCCCAGTTTGCCTGTTCTACACCGAAAAAGCTGTAATGGCGCACATTGTTGTCAATCAACATCGGTTGTTGGACGGTTTCGGGAATGGCGGAAAGCGCGCTGGATTTTTGTCCTAAATATTGCACGCCCCAGCTGCCTTTCAGACGGCCTATGGGTTGGTGGCGCAACTCGATGCGGGCGTTGTGTGTTTTGTTGTTGAAGAAGTTTTCTACTGCATCGCCTGCTTTTTCGTCGTGGTGGTAGTCGTTGCGGTTCAGATGTACGCGCAGGGCTTCAAAACCGGGGAGAGGCTGCTTCCATTCGGCGCGGAGTTCGTAGCGTTTGTTGCGCAGGTCTATCCATGGTTTGCCGTTGTGGGCATGGGTGTGTGCATTATCGTCGTCGTGGAAGCCGCAGCTCAAGCCCGGATTGTCGTAATCGACATCTTCTTCGGTCAACAGGTGCGGATAAAGCTGCAAATAGCGTTTGTTAATCAAACTTTTCTGCCAGATGATATCGGCGTGGCAGTCGTCGTAGAGATGGCTGTGGGCAGGCAGGCCGTAGCGGTCGCGACGATTGCTGTACGCCACGCCGAGGAAACCTTTATCCCCAACCCAAGACAGGCCGATACTGCCTGTTTTTGAATCGGCATGGCTGTCGGGCAGTCGTTTCAGACGGCCTTCTTCTTTTTGATAGCGTGGTACGGCGTAATCGCCCGATTTGCGGTACAAGCCTTCGGTATGCAGCACGAAGTTGTTGCCCAAACCGATATTAATGCCTGCGGATGTCAGTTTTTCTAAATTGCCGCTGCTCAAACGCAATCCGGCTTCGCCCGATACGCCGTTTTCAGGCATTTTTTCGGGGATTTTTCCATCGGCAACATCGACCAAACCAGCTACATTACCTGAGCTGTACAAGAGCGTAACCGGGCCGCGCAGGATTTCGACCTGTTGCGACAAGGCGCTGTCCACCATTAAGGCATGGTCGGGCGAGAAGTCCGCCATATCGCCCGTTTCGCCGTGATGGTTCAACACTTTAATCCGTCTGCCTGTTTGACCGCGAATAACGGGAGCGGACGCGCCGCCGCCGTATTGTGAGGCATGAATGCCCGGTACGCCGTCTAAAGCATCGCCCAAATTGACGGCTTTTTGGCGCAAGGTATCGCCGGAGATGATTTTGTCGGAGGCGGTTGAAGTGTGCAACAGCCCCGAAGTGGCGCGCGGACGGCTTTTGCCGACGACGGTAACCTCTTCTAAGTCAACCGACTGCTCGGTTTCATGCGCTTGGGAGAGGATGGGAGCGCTGATTAAAAGAATAGATAAAACAATGGGTTTGAGTGTGGTTTGTGTCATTTTAGTTTCTCATCATATTTCGAAAGGCTGTTATTATATAACATTGCGTCATTTATATGATAAGATTTTTGAGAAAAAAAAGGCCGTCTGAAAACGAAGCGTGGTTTTCAGACGGCCTTTAGCTTGTATGTAGGTTTAAATGAAAACGGAACAATCTCTCTGCTGCCTGGTTTGGGTAAGGCAGAAAGCCATGGCAGATTATTTGTTTTCATTGAAAGTATTACTTGGTTTCGGCGGCTTTAGCGCCCGCGGTCTCGGCAATCAAATCTAAGAATACCAACGGCTTTTTGCCGATATTTTTGAGTGCGTGAGACTGGCCGGGGCGGGCGATGGTAATGTCGCCGGCGCCGACTTCGGTTTGTTTGCCTTCGCTGTCGGTAAACAGGCCTTTGCCGGATACGATGATGTAAACGTCTTCATTGCCGGTATGTTTGTGTTGGCCGATGGAAGCGCCCGGCGGTAATGTGAGCCAGCCGATTTCTTTGAATGCGTCTTGTTCTGCGGTTTGATGGCGCGTGAAGGCAAAGCTGCCGAGTAGCGGGCCTTGGCCTCCGGCTGCGTTTTCGCGGTTCCATTCTGCTAAGTCGGCTTTTTTGTACACTTGGATGCTGCGGTCGGTGGGGGTGGTTTGTTCGGCGGCTTGGGCGCTTATGGATGTGCCGAGCAGAAGGGCGGCAGATAATGCGGCAAATAGTGGTTTCATGGTGGTTTTCCGTTTGTCAGGTTGAGTCAGATAATGCGGATTCCGTTTTCAGACGGCCTGCAGGGTTGAAACGATTAACCCTGCAGGCTTCCCCCAAGATTTATTTCACATTGCGCAGATAGTTCAGCAATAAAGGAACAGGGCGGCCGGTCGCGCCTTTTTCACCGCCAGATTTCCATGCGGTACCTGCGATGTCGAGGTGTGCCCATGGATAGTCTTCGGTGAAGTAAGACAGGAATGTTGCGGCGGTAATCGTGCCTGCACCCGGCGTACCGATGTTTGGAATGTCGGCAAAGTTGGATTTGAGTTGGTCTTTGTAGGTTTCAAAGAGCGGCAGTTGCCATGCTTTATCGTCCACGTTGCGGGAAGCGGCCAGCAGGCTGTCGACCAAATCTTGATTGTTGCCCATCACGCCGCTGACGTCATGACCCAAGGCGATGATGCACGCGCCGGTCAGGGTGGCGACGTCGATGACGGCTTTGGGTTTGAATTGTTCGGCGTAAGTGAGAGCGTCACACAAAATCAGACGGCCTTCAGCATCGGTGTTTAATACTTCGATGGTCAAGCCTTTCATGCTTTTCACGACGTCGCCCGGTTTGTTGGCCGCGCCGGAAGGCATGTTTTCACAAGTGGCGACGATGGCAATCAGGTTGATCGGCAGTTGCAGTTTGACGGCGGCGCAGAAGGTGCTGATGACGGTTGCCGCGCCGCACATGTCGAACTTCATTTCGTCCATGTTCAGGCCGGGTTTGAGGGAAATGCCGCCGGTGTCGAAGGTAATGCCTTTGCCGACCAATACCACAGGCGCGGCTTCTTTGTCGGCCGCACCAAAATAGCTCAGTTCGACCAAATATGGGTCTTCGACGCTGCCTTTGGCGACAGACCAGAATGAACCCATATTTTCTTTGATGTAGTCTTTTTCAATGATTTTGGCGTGTGCGCCCAGTTTTTCGGCTTCGGCTTTGGCGGTACGCGCGAGGAATTCAGGCGTGCATTCGTTCGGCGCGGCATTGCCCAAGTCGCGGCAGAGGCTTTGTCCGTAAACTTGCGCTTCGGCAACGCGCAGGGCTTCTTTGACGGCGGCTTCGTGTGCGCTGTAGAACACGGCTTCTGCAAATTTGGCCGGTTTGGCTTCTTTTTTGTAGCGGTCGAAACGGTAGGCGGCATTGCCGAACGCAATCGCAAACGCTTCGGCAACGGCGGCGGCTTGCGTTTCTTCAAAGGCGTGAACGTCCACATTGACCGTTTCTTGATTTTGCGCCCATTTGGCGGCTTCGGCTGCGGTTTTGTTCAATACGGCGCGGTCGGTTTTTTCGAGGCGGGAGACGGCAATGGCTTGCAAACCGTTGTCCGTCGGGATTTTGGTGTCGGCGAAATTTTGACCTTCTTCAAGGGAAGCGAAGAGGGCGAGGGCAGTCGGGTTGCTCAGTTGCGATGCTTCGGCGCAGACAAATAATTGCGCACCTGCCTGTTGAGCCTGCAAAGTTTCGGCTTTTGTGCTAAATTTCACGTTTATTCTCCTGATTGGAACGGTTGTCGGTTGTTCAGACGGCCTGTTGACCAACCGTCCGAACAGATGAAAATCATTGTACTCCATTTGTGTCATGCCGTCTGAAGCCTTATTAATAAATATAGGTTTCCCATAAACCGTATACCACGCTCAATCTTATGATTTACCAAAGAAACTTTATTAAAGAACTTTCCTTTACCGCCGTCGGCATCTTTGTCGTCCTCTTGGCGGTATTGGTGTCCACGCAGGCCATCAACCTGCTTGGCCGCGCAGCCGACGGGCGTGTCGCCATCGATGCCGTGCTGGCCTTAGTCGGCTTCTGGGTAATCGGCATGACACCGCTTTTGCTGGTGTTGACCGCATTTATCAGTACGTTGACTGTATTGACCCGCTACTGGCGCGACAGCGAAATGTCGGTTTGGCTCTCTTGCGGATTGGCATTGAAACAATGGATACGCCCGGTCATGCAGTTTGCCGTGCCGTTTGCCATTTTGATTGCCGTCATGCAGCTTTGGGTAATGCCGTGGGCAGAGTTGCGTAGCCGCGAATATGCCGAAATTTTGAAGCAGAAGCAGGAATTATCTTTGGTGGAAGCCGGCGAGTTTAATAGCTTGGGCAAGCGCAACGGCAGGGTTTATTTTGTCGAAACCTTCGATACCGAATCCGGCATCATGAAAAACCTGTTCCTGCGCGAGCAGGATAAAAATGGCAACGACAACATCGTTTTTGCCAAAGAGGGCAATTTTTCGCTGACCGACAACAAACGTACGCTTGAATTGCGCGACGGCTACCGTTACAGCGGTACGCCCGGCAAAGCCGATTACAACCGCGTTTCTTTCCAACACCTCAGCCTGATTATCAGCACTACGCCCAAACTCATCGACCCTGTATCACACCGCCGTACCATTCCGACAGCCCAACTGATTGGCAGCAGCAATCCCCAGCACCAAGCGGAATTGATGTGGCGTATTTCCTTGACCGTCAGCGTTTTGTTGCTGTGCCTGCTCGCCGTGCCGCTTTCCTATTTCAATCCGCGCAGCGGCCACACCTACAATATCTTGATTGCCATCGGTTTGTTTTTGGTTTACCAAAACGGGCTGACCTTCCTGCGCAACGCCGTGGAAGACGGCAAAATCCATTTTTGGCTCGGGCTGCTGCCTATGCACATCATCATGTTTGTGATTGCCGTCGTCCTGCTGCGCGTACGCAGTATGCCCAGCCAACCCTTTTGGCAGGCGGTTGCCAAAAGTCTGACATTGAAAGGCGGAAAATGAACCTGATTTCACGTTACATCATCCGTCAAATGGCGGTTATGGCGGTTTACGCCCTCCTTGCCTTCCTTGCTTTGTACAGCTTTTTTGAAATCATCAACGAAGTCGGCGATCTTGGAAAAGGCAGCTATAACGGCGCAAAATTGGGGCAGTATGTTTTAATGCAGATGCCTGCGCGCGCATATGAACTGATGCCGCTTGCCGTTTTGATCGGCGGCCTGATTTCCCTCAGCCAACTGGCTTCCGGCAGCGAGCTGACCGTTATCAAAGCCAGCGGCATGAGCACCAAAAAGCTGCTGTTGATTCTGTCGCAGTTCGGTTTGATTTTCGCCATTGCCACCGTCGCACTTGGCGAATGGGTCGCCCCCACGCTGAGCCAAAAAGCCGAAAACATCAAAGCCTCCGCCATCAACGGCAAAATCAGTACCGGCAATACCGGCCTTTGGCTGAAAGAAAAAAACAGCATCATCAACGTGCGCGAAATGTTGCCCGACCATACGCTTTTGGGCATCAAAATTTGGCAGCGCAACGATAAAAACGAACTGACCCAAGCGGCGGAAGCTGAATCAGCCGTTTTGAACCCAGACGGCAGCTGGCAGCTGAAAAATATCCGCCGCAGCATATTGGGCGAAGATAAAGTCGAAGTTTCTACTGCCACTGAAGAAAACTGGCCGATTTCCGTCAAACGCAATCTGATGGATGTATTGCTCGTCAAGCCCGACCAAATGTCTGTCGGCGAATTGACTACCTACATCGACCATCTGGAAAAAAACAACCAAAATACCCAAGTCTATGCCATCGCATGGTGGCGCAAGCTGGTGTATCCCGTTGCCGCATGGGTGATGGCGCTTGTTGCCTTCGCCTTTACGCCGCAAACGACGCGCCACGGCAATATGGGCTTGAAACTCTTCGGCGGTATCTGTCTCGGGTTGCTGTTCCACTTTGCCGGACGGCTCTTCGGCTTTACCAGCCAGTTGTACGGCGTGCCGCCGTTTTTGGCAGGCGCATTGCCGACGGTTTTATTTGCACTGTTGGCGGTGTATCTGATACGCCGTCAGGAAAAAAGATAAGCAAAATAAACTTCAGGCCGTCTGAAAGGCAATCTTCAGACGGCCTGAGTATTTTGTGTGCAAAAAACAAAATGCTAAAGTAAAATAATACCTTTCCAAACCAATGCGGCTATTGAAAATGTCCCAAACCATCTGCTTGAATATGATTGTCAAAAACGAAGCGGCAATCATCGAAGAAACACTGGCCAACATCACCGACCACATCAAACTTGACTACTACGTCATCAGCGACACCGGCTCGACCGATGATACCGCCGGCGTGATCCGCCGCTTTTTTGATGCAAAGGGCATCGCGGGTGAGATTCATCATGATGGTTGGCAAAATTTTGCATACAACCGCAATCAGGCGTTGAAACACGCAAAAGGCAAAACCGATTATGTGTTGATTTTTGATGCGGACGACCGCTTTGAAGGCAAATTGGAATTACCCGAACTGACCGCCGACCGCTACCGCCTCCGCATGAGAAATGCCATGGGCAGCGTGGTTTATTACCGTCCGCTGTTGTTGCGCAATGACGGTACATTCTACTGGCGCGGCGTGTTGCATGAGTTTATCGAAACCGACAAACAAGATACCAGCGAAGCCACGCTTCATGGCGACTATACGGTTCTCAGCGGCCGTTTCGGCGCGCGCAGCAATATGGCGAACAAATACCTGCTTGACGCCGTTTCTTTGGAAAAAGCGTTTTACAGTCCTGAAGATGAAGACCTGAAACAGCGTTACGCCTTTTACGCGGCGCGTTCTTATTGGGATTCTGATATGCCCGAGCGTGCGAGCGAATGGTTTAAAAAACGCATCGAATTGGGCGGTTGGATCGAGGAAGTGTCGGTTTCTTACCAACAGCTGGGCGAGTGCTACAAATTAATGGGCAAACGCGATGAAGCCTTGGCAACCTGGTTGGCAGGCTACGATTACAATCCGCGCCGTGCCGAGTGTCTCTACCTTGCGCAAACCATGCTGCGTCAGGAAGGGAAATACCGCATTTCCCATGCAATCGGCCTGATGGCGAAACGCATTCCGTTCCCAACAGACGATATTCTCTTTGTCCAAAGCAATGTTTATCAGTTGGACATCGACTATGAATTGTCGGTTACCGCATATGCGGCCGGCGATTTGCGCCAAGGCTATGAATCTTGCCGACACTTGCTCTTGCTGAATGTACGCGAGGAATTGACCACGGTGACCATGCAAAATATGTGGCTCTACCGCGAACATGCGCAAACCGAAACGCGCGAAGTATTAGAGCAGCTGGTAGCCGTCATGCAGCCTTATGCCGAGCAGGGCGGACGTTTGGCGGAAGTGACCGAATATTTTGCCGATATTTTGAAAAACCGTTAATCAGGACTTTGACCCAGCCGTCAGGCCGTCTGAAAGGAAATTTTTTGAGCAAGCGCAATCTGTTTTCCGTCGATAAATCTTTGGAGCAGCCCGAACGCGTCCTCTTGGTCGGCGTGATGCTGACGGCGGACTATTCCGGCGCAAACGAAACGCGCGAGCGCGGCTTTCAGACGGCCTTGACCGAAGCGGCAGAATTGGTGGGCGCGGCCGGCGGCGATTTGGTTTCTATCGAAACTTCACGCCGCGACAAACCGCATCCGGCTTTGTTTGTCGGTACGGGTAAGGCGGAAGAGTTAGCGGCAGTGGTCAAGCAGCATGATGTCGGGCTGGTCGTGTTCAACCACGAACTCACGCCGACACAAGAGCGTAATCTGGAAAAAGAGCTTCAATGCCGCGTACTCGACAGAGTGGGTTTGATTTTGGCGATTTTTGCTAAACGCGCCCAATCGCAGGAAGGTAAGTTGCAGGTGGAGTTGGCTCAGCTGAACCATTTGAGCGGACGGCTGGTACGCGGTTATGGACACCTGCAAAGTCAGAAGGGCGGCATCGGCTTGAAAGGGCCGGGCGAAACCCAGTTGGAAACCGACCGCCGTTTAATCGGACAAAAAATCACGGCATTGAAAAAACAGCTTGCCGATGTCCGCAAACAACGCGCCACGCGCCGCAAATCGCGCATGAGCGGCCGTCTGAAAACCTTTGCCATTGTCGGCTATACCAATGCCGGGAAATCCAGCCTGTTCAACCGGTTGACCAAAGCGGACGTATTGGCCAAAGACCAGTTGTTCGCCACTTTGGATACCACTGCGCGACGGCTTTTCCTGTCGCACGAGGCGAGCGTGATTTTGACCGATACCGTCGGCTTCGTCCGCGATTTGCCGCACAAGCTGGTGTCGGCGTTTTCCGCTACTTTGGAAGAGACGGCGATGGCGGATGTGCTACTGCACGTCGTTGATGCGTCCAATCCCGATTTTGAACGGCAGATGGACGATGTCAACGAAGTTTTGGAAGAAATCGGCGCGCATGAAATTCCGCAATTGGTGGTGTACAACAAAATCGATTTGCTGCCGTCGGGTATGCGTGAAGCAGGCATTTTGCGCGACAATTTCGGGCATGCCGTCGGCGTGAATGTTTCCGTTGCCGAAAGTTTGGGTTTGGACGGTTTGCGCGAAGCGATGATTGAATTGGCCGTACAATCAAGTGCTTGATAGTATGGAATGAAACAAGGCCGTCTGAATGTTCAGACGGCCTTACCGTAAAATTTTAAATCCGAGGATTATGCCGACAGAGGGCTTTTCTTTTTGAACACGCTTTCGTAAAGCATCCAAGCGGCGAGGCTCAGGTATACAGTGCTGGACAAAATGCCGATAACGGCGAAGATAGGCATAAGGCGATCAATCATGGTGAGGTTTCCCAATAAGTTAGTGTTATAAGTAAATGTGTGTTTTTTTTATTTCCGTCTTCGCGGAATGGCTAAAGTATGCTGCTTAAATGGATTGAGGTCAATAAAAAATGTATTGGATTTTTTAAAAAAGTTCCATTTTTACATTAAAATAATTGGAAGTTTTTAAAGATAAACGGTATTTATATGTTACCGTTCATCATTTGATAAACGGTCAATACTTTGTTTTCCATATTTTTTATAAAATTCGACAGTCTATTAATTCAAAAGTAAATGAAATGAGGCGGAAAAACGCTTTTTGCTAAAATGTAACACCCTGAAATGATTGTTTCAGGCCGTCTGAAAAATAAATCGAACACATTATGACATCTTCCACACATCCCCAAAAAAACTGCTTCCATTGCGGACTTGAAGTCCCGGAGCATCTGCATTTGACGGTTCGTTTTGAAGACGAAGAACACGAAACCTGCTGCGCCGGTTGCCAAGCGGTGGCGCAGAGTATTATTGATGCCGGTTTGGGTAATTATTACAAACAGCGTACCGCAGACGCGGAAAAATCCGAATTGCTGCCACCGGAAGTGTTGTCGCAATTAAAGCTATACGATTTGCCCGAAGTGCAGGCTGATTTTGTCGAGGTCGGTGCAGGGGATGAGCGCGAGGCGGTGTTAATGCTGGGCGGCATTACCTGCGCCGCGTGTGTGTGGCTGATTGAGCAGCAGTTGTTGCGTATGAAGGGCGTAGTGCGCGTGGATTTGAATTACAGTACCCACCGCTGCCGAGTGGTGTGGGACAGCGCCCACATTGAATTGTCGGACATTTTGCTGAAAATCCGCCAAACCGGTTATACCGCCGCGCCTTATGATGCGCAAAAAATCGAAGTGCAGGCGCAGAAGGAACGCAAACAGTTTATCGTCAGATTGGCCGTGGCCGGTCTGGGCATGATGCAGACGATGATGTTTGCCCTGCCGACTTATTTTTACGGCGGCGACATCGAGCCGCTTTATTTGGAAATCCTGCATTGGGGCGGCTTTTTGATGGTGTTGCCCGTTGTGTTTTACAGCGCGTTGCCGTTTTACCGCGGCGCATGGCGTGACTGGAAAAACCGCCGTGTCGGCATGGATACGCCGATTGCCATTGCCATTGTGATGACCTTTATCGCCGGTATTTACAGCTTGGCTACCAACGCAGGGCAGGGCATGTATTTTGAATCCATCGCTATGCTGCTGTTTTTCTTGTTGGGCGGGCGTTTTATGGAACAGATTGCCCGACGCAAAGCAGGCGATGCGGCGGAGCGGTTGGTCAAACTGGTTCCGGCATTCTGCCACCGTTTGCCGTCTTATCCGGAAAGCGAAGCCATCGAGGAAGCTGCAGTCGTCCGCCTCAATATCGGCGATACGATTGTTGTGAAGCCTGGCGAAGTCATTCCGGTGGACGGTACGGTTTTGTCCGGCGAAAGCGAAGTTAACGAAGCCATGTTGACCGGTGAAAGCCTGCCTATCGTGAAAAGACCGTCTGAAAAAGTAACCGCCGGCACGCTCAACACCAGCAGCCCTTTAATCATCCGCACTGACCATACCGGCGGCAACACGCGCCTGTCCTATATCGTCAAACTGCTTGACCGCGCGTTGGCGCAAAAACCGCGTGCCGCCGAGTTGGCCGAGAAATACGCGTCCAGTTTTGTGTTTGGCGAACTCTTGCTTGCGATTCCTGTTTTTATCGGCTGGGCTTGGTATGCAGATGCACACACCGCCCTATGGATTACCGTTGCCCTGCTGGTCATTACCTGCCCGTGTGCCTTGTCGCTTGCAACTCCGACTGCGCTGGCTGCTTCGACCGGTGCGCTGGCCAAAGACGGCATTCTCATCAGCGGCAAACAAAGCCTGGAAACGCTTGCCCAAATTGACGACGTCGTGTTCGATAAAACCGGTACGTTGACCAAAGGGCAGCTTTCCGTCAGCCGTATATTATCTGCAGGCCGTCTGAACGAGGCCCAGGCCCTTGCCATTGCCCAAACATTGGAACAGCAATCCGAACACCCCATCGCCCGTGCCATTTTGAACCATACGCTTTCAGACGGCCCTGTATCCGCGCTTGATGTGAAAGTGCAGCAACGGGTCAACCGTATCGGACACGGCGTCAGCGCGCAAATCGAATTGGATGGCGAAACCCAAGTTTGGGCTTTGGGCAAAGCGGCATTTGTTTCGGAAATTGCCGGTAATCTGCCTGAAACATTTGCCCATATCGACCACGCAGGCGGCATTATTTTCTTGGGAAATCAAAGCGGTTTTCAGACGGCCTTTTTATTGGAAGACCAAATCAAAGACAGCGCCGCTAAAATGTTGCAAAACCTGAAACAACACGGCATCCGTCTGCACCTTTTAAGCGGCGACCGTCAAGCTGCCGTAGCCCAAGTCGCGCAAGAGCTGGGTTTGGATGCCTATCGTGCCGAAGCCACGCCTGAAGACAAACTGGCTTATGTGGAAAATCTGCAAAAACAAGGGCGTAAAGTCATGATGATCGGCGACGGGATCAACGATGCCCCCGTCCTTGCCCAAGCCGACGTGTCGGCCGCCGTGGCCACGAGTGCCGATGTGGCGCGAGACGGTGCGGATGTGGTTTTGCTCAATGATGATTTGAACGTTTTGCCCGTGATGATGGAACAGGCACGCCGCACCCATCAAATTATCCGCCAAAACCTGACTTGGGCTAGCGCATACAATCTGGTTGCCGTTCCGCTGGCCGTGTTTGGTTACGTTACCCCGTGGATCGCCGCGCTCGGCATGAGTTTCAGCTCGCTGCTGGTGTTGGGCAATGCCTTGAGATTGTTGAAAACCAAAAAGGCCGTCTGAAACCGGCCAATCCATTGCCTAAACGAAAGAATACGCCATGCCTAAAGCCACTTTTTATACACACGTAGCCCGCCCGGCCGCCTTTGCCTGCCGCCTGATTGCGCGCGCCATACGCGATGGCGGGCAGATTTTGGTGTGGTCGGATTCTGCCGCGGCAGTGCAGCAACTAGACGTTGATTTTTGGCAGCAAATTCCCGAAAGCTTTATTCCGCATGAAGTCTGGCTGCCTACCGATCCCATGCCGTCTGAAACGCCGGTATTGCTTGCGTTTGGAAATGCATTGCCGAATATTCCGCAAGATTGCACGGTTTTAAACCTGTCTGCCGTTTTCTGGAGCCAAGCTCCAGCCATTCCAAACCGTATCCTTGAAATTGTGGGCAACAGCTTTGAAGATTTGGCCGAAGCCCGAGACCGTTTCCGAGCTTATCGTCAGAGCGGATTTGAGATTGAGCATTTTTCGAGAGAAGGGAAGGATTGAGGGTTGAAACAGTAAGGTTTTAATATAAAAGGCCGTCTGAAACAATAAAGTTTCAGACGGCCTTTTAACAAGTTGAAATTAGTTGCCTAAATCGAATGCTTTGTGCAGAACGCGGGTAGCCAGTTCCATGTATTTTTCGTCAATCAGGACGGATACTTTGATTTCGGAAGTTGAAATCATTTGGATGTTGATGCCTTCTTCTGCGAGGGTGCGGAAGATTTTGGCAGCTACGCCGACGTGTGAACGCATGCCCAAGCCGACTGCGGAGACTTTGCATACGGTGTCGTCGCCGTCGATGTAAGCGGCGCCGATGCTGTCTTGACGTTGTTGCAGCAGTTCGATGGTTTGTTTGTAGTCGCCGCGTGGAACGGTGAAGGAGAAGTCGGTTGTGCCTTCACTGCCGACATTTTGGATGATCATGTCGACTTCGATGTTGGCATCGGCAACTGCGCCGAGGATTTGGTAGGCAACGCCGGGTTTGTCAGGTACGCCGCGTACGTTGATGCGTGCTTGGTTTTTGTCGAATGCGATACCGGTTACGGCTGCTCTTTCCATGTTGTCGTCCTCTTCAAAGGTAATCAGGGTGCCGTCGCCGCCATCTTGCAGGCTGCTGAGTACGCGCAGGCGCACTTTGTATTTTCCGGCGAATTCTACGGAGCGGATTTGTAAAACTTTTGAGCCGAGGCTGGCCAGTTCGATCATTTCTTCAAAAGTGATCGTGTCCATGCGGCGCGCTTCGGGTACGACGCGCGGGTCGGTGGTGTAAACACCGTCCACGTCGGTGTAAATTTGGCATTCGTCGGCTTTGAGGGCTGCGGCGATGGCAACGGCGGAGGTGTCCGAACCGCCGCGGCCGAGGGTTGAGATATTGCCTTCGCTGCTGATGCCTTGGAAACCGGCTACGATAACGACTTTACCGTCAGCCAAATCGGCACGCATTCTTTCGTCGTCGATATTTTCGATGCGGGCTTTGGTGTGGGAAGTGTCGGTTTGGAGGGCGACTTGCCAGCCGGTGTAGCTCTTGGCGTCAACGCCGATGTCTTTCAGGGCCATGGCCAGTAGGCCGATGGTTACTTGTTCGCCGGTGGCAAGGACGACGTCGAGTTCGCGCGGATCGGGATGCTCTTGCATTTCGTGCGCCAGTGCGACCAGTCGGTTGGTTTCGCCGCTCATGGCGGATACGACGACTACGATGTCGTGTCCTTCGGCGCGGGCTTTGGCGACACGTTTGGCTACGTTTTTGATGCGTTCGGGCGAGCCTACTGATGTGCCGCCGTATTTATGTACGATTAACGCCATGTTTCGTGCTTTCTTGTGGGGGTTGTCGGGCAGCTTGGTTTGCTGGAAAAAGGGTTATTATTACTATTTTTTACATGGAATTCAAGGATAGAACGCGCTTTTTTGAGTAAATACGCATAAAGGGGTTTGGTTAAAAAAGGCCGTCTGAAAGTTTTCAGACGGCCTTGCTGATTATCGGACTAAAAGGGCAGCCTGCTGGTGTTGAACCAATTCGGCAATGCCTTTATGCGCGAGGGCAATGAGTTTGCCCAATTCTTCGATGCTGAACGGTGCGCCTTCGGCCGTACCTTGGATTTCGATGATTTTGCCGGATGCGGTCATGATGATGTTAACGTCACTGTCGCAGCCTGAATCTTCGGGATAGTCCAAGTCCAAAAGCGGTACACCGCCCACCACGCCGGCGGAAACGGCGGCAACGGCTTCACGGATGGGGTTTTCGCTGATAAGGCCGTCTGAAAGCAGTTTGTCCACGGCGATTTGCAGGGCAACGTAGGCACCGGTAATGGAGGCGGTACGCGTGCCGCCGTCGGCTTGGATGACGTCGCAGTCAATCAGGATTTGGCGTTCACCGAGTTTTTCCATATCGACGACGGCGCGTAGCGAGCGGCCGATCAGGCGTTGGATTTCTTGTGTGCGGCCGGACTGTTTGCCTGCGGCGGCCTCGCGGCGCATACGGGAGGCGGTGGAAGCCGGCAACATACCGTATTCGGCCGTTACCCAGCCTTGTTCTTTACCGCGCAGGAACGGTGGGACATTTTCGTCGATAGAGGCGGTGCAAATCACTTTGGTGTTGCCGCACTCGATAAGGCAGGAACCGTCGGCGTGGGGAAGAAAGTTTGGGGTAATTTTGATATTGCGCAGGCTGTCGGCGGCGCGGCCGGTGCGGGTGTAGTCGCTCATGATGGTCCTTTGGGAGGAATAAAAAATAGCTTGCCTTGAATTATAGAGGAATTTGGCATCAAAGGCCGTCTGAAAATCGTCGGTCGGGTGTGTTATAGTGTCCATACTTTCACTCGTATTTGGAAACGGAGTAAAACCATGGCTACAAGACGAACTATTCAAATCCACAGCATGACCGGCTTTGCTAATGCCGCAGGCGAATGCGGCGGCAAGCGGATTAATTTGGAAATCCGCGCGGTCAACCATCGTTATTTGGATGTTCAATTCCGTATGCCGGAAGAGTTGCGCTATTTGGAAGGCGCGTTGCGCGAACAGATTGCCGCGGCTGTGGCACGCGGTAAATTGGAGTGCCGTGTTCAGCTGCAAGATGCGGCTTCTGGCGGTCAGACTTTGGAAGTCAATCAGGATTTGGTCGCACAGCTGGCGCATTTGAACAAAGAATGGCGTAAGGAACACAATTTCGGCAAACTGAGCGTGGCAGACGTTTTGCGTTTCCCCGGCGTTTTGGCAGGCCAGGGCGAAGATGCCGAGGCTTTGGCCAAAGGCGTTAAAGATTTATTGACCAGCGCTTTGAAAGAGTTTACAGCCGCCCGCAAACGCGAAGGCAAAAAACTGGGCGAGCACCTGCTGCAACGCCTGGATGGCATGGAAGAGATTGTGGACGCTTTGAACGAATTGTTCCCCAGCCTTCTGCAAGCGCATATGGATAAAGTCAAAACCCGTTTGGCAGAAGCCGTCGGCAATATCGACAACGACCGTTTGCAACAGGAATTTGCTTTATTCATCCAAAAATCCGATGTGGATGAGGAATTCAGCCGTTTGCGCACCCATATCGCCGAAGTGCGCCGCATCGTTACCGAAGGCAAGGGCAGCGTAGGCAAACGTTTGGACTTCTTGATGCAAGAGTTGAATCGTGAAGCCAATACCTTGGGCAGCAAAGCCATCGCCGCCGAATGCACGCAAGCTTCTGTCGAACTGAAAGTCTTAATCGAACAAATGCGCGAACAGGTTCAAAATATCGAATAAATCGATAACGAACGGATAAAACAAGGCTGTCTGAAAAAGTTTCAGACGGCCTTTGTGTTGATATTGGGTGGAGTCAGTGTGGTTTGTTTTTAAACATTATTGGATGATGGATTTCCTGTTTCGTTACTGTAATTGCGCACAAGAGTTAACATGTGTTAAATTATGGCAATTATTGTCATGATAAAAACATACAAAGGAGTAAAATATGAACTTTCTGACCGCTATCAGTCGGCAAATGACCCGCTTCACCGCCCTGATTATCGTCCTTGCCTCCATCATCGCCTTTATTGAACCTGCCACTTTTTCGTGGGTAAAAGGCGATACGCAAGTCGTTGTACTCGGCATTATCATGCTCGGTATGGGCATGACTTTGGGCAAAGAAGATTATCAAATTCTGGCGCAACGTCCGCTCGATATTTTCATCGGCGCAATCGCTCAATACACGATTATGCCGCTGCTTGCCATCGGTATTGCCAAAGCCTTTGACCTTTCGCCCGGATTGACGCTGGGTCTGGTTTTAGTCGGTACCTGCCCGGGCGGTGTTTCGTCCAATATCATGAGTTTTTTGGCTAAAGGCGATGTTGCCTTTTCGGTTGGCATGACCACCGTCTCCACCGTCCTCGCGCCTGTAATGACGCCGCTGTGGATGACTTATTTGGTCGGACAAACTGTCGAAATGGACGGCTGGGGTATGTTCAAATTTATGCTGCTCGTTACCCTGTTGCCTGTCGTTATCGGTTCTGTCGCCAATATCTTGCTGCATAAAAAACATTGGTTTGAAGACGTGCGCGCGATTATGCCTGCCGTTGCCGTTGCCGCGTTTGCCTGCATCGTCGGCGGCGTTGCTGCCGTTCACGGCCACCGTTTCGCCGAATCCGCCTTCGTTATGGTACTGGCCATCGCTGCCCACAACATCGGCGGCTACATCCTCGGCTATTACAGCGGCGCACTGACCGGCATGAATACCGCCAAAAAACGCACCCTTGCCATCGAAGTCGGCGTACAAAATGCCGGACTTGCGACCGGTTTGAGTGCTAAATTTTTCCCCGGTAATGCCGAGTCCGCCGTTGCCGCCGCTGTTGCCTGTGTTTGGCACTCCGTATCGGGAACGGTTTTGGGCAATTTGTTTGCCTGGTGGGACAAGCGTAAGCAATAAGCTGTAAACATTGCCAGATAACAAAAGGCCGTCTGAAATATTTCAGACGGCCTTTTGATTGCTTTTTATCAATGCGCTTTATGCGTCGTGCTGTACACGATTTTGTCTGTTAAAGCCATGGCGAGGGCGGAAATCAGGAAGCAGATGTGGGTAATACATTGCCACATGATTTGTTTTTCCGACAGATTGGCGGCGTTGAGGAAGGTTTGCAGCAGATGGATGGAGGAAATGCTGATGATGGACATCGACAGCTTAACCTTTAAAACCGAAGCATTAACATGACTGAGCCATTCGGGCTGGTCGGGATGTTCGTCAACATGGAGGCGGGAAACGAAGGTCTCGTAGCCGCCGACAATGACCATGGTCAACAGGTTGGCAATCATCACGACATCAATCAGGTTCAATACGGCGATCATGATGGTGTTTTCATCCATGATGCTGAAATTGGATACCAAGTGCCACAAGGATTTGAGGAACTTACAGGCATAAATGACTTGGGCGATAATTAAGCCTATATAAATCGGCAGTTGCAACCAGCGGCTGGCGAAAATGAAATGCGCGAAGATGCCCATTCGGTCGTGGGCTGTGCGTTTGGTCGGGGTGGAATGTTCCATAAAATGTGTTGTGTGTAGGAAAGATAAGGGGCGGCATTTTAATGGAAAAATTTTTAAGCCGCAATTTGAGCGGTTGAATTTAAAAAGAAAGGCCGTCTGAAAACAGGATATTGTTTCTTGTTTTCAGACGGCCTTGTAGGTTGTCAGGATAGGCAAATACGCGCAAAATCGCTTTGCTTTTTAGAGATGGACATTATGCTTGCAGATTCGTTTTTTTATTATCTGGTGTTGGTCGGCTTTGCCGCAGGGCTGATGGATGCGGCCGTTGGCGGCGGAGGGCTGTTGCAGATTTCCGGATTATTCAACCTATTGCCAAACGCTACGCCTGTGGCCTCGGTGATGGGTGTCAATAAATTTGCTTCCTGCTGCGGCACGTTGACCGCGACGGTGCAATACCTGCGCCGAATTTCCGTGCCGTGGAAAATGCTGCTGCCTGCCGCGGCGTTGGCATTTGCCGCTTCATATTTGGGCGCGAAAACGGTGGTGTTTTCCCCGTGCAATACATGAAACCGGCAATGCTGGTCATCATGATTGCCATGTGTCTGTACACTTTTTTGAAAAAAGACTTGGGGCAGACGGTGCGCACTGAAAAGCTGACGCGCCGCGAAACCTTATGGGGCTTATTTTTCGGCGCGTTAATCAGGTTTTACGACGGCGTGTTCGGGCCGGGGACGGGCAGCCTGCTGGCTTTTGTGTTCGTCCGCTTTTACGGCTATGATTTTTTAGCGGCCAACGCTTCGGCAAAGGTCATCAATTGGACGATTAAAAATGGAATGTTATTACGGTAAATGATTTGAGACGTTCTAACAACTGGAAAAACGATTCATGAGTACATTCATTATTACAACCATGAGCGCATTCAGGGGAAACTAAAAGGACTGAGCTCTGTGAATTACAGAACTCAGTCCTTGAACTAAATCAGTCTAACTTTTGGGGTCAGATCATTTTACGGAGCTTTTTTTGTTGTGTGCTTTAAGCCATTTTTGCATTTGTTCAATTTCCGCTTGTTGTGCGTTAATAATATCCTCAGCAAGCTTACGCATTTCAGGATCCTTTCCGTATTTTAATTCAACTTCCGCCATTTTTACTGCGCCAATATGGTGTGGCAACATACCTGCTGCAAAAGCAACATCAGGATCTTTATATTGCGCAGCTGCCATCATGTCTTGATTCATTTGATTCATACCTTGCATTAATTCTTGTTGCATTGCAGAATCTGTCGACATTGGCATATTCATGTGTGCTTGATGCGGTTGTTCATTAGCTTGGGCATAATTTGAAATTGCAACAGCGCTAAGTGTGATAAAAGTCATAAGTTTTTTCATGTTTTTCGCCTATGTGATAACTGAAGGAGCACAAATTATGAACTTTGACCTAAGGTTAAAGTCAACATTTATTCCGAAAATGTTTGGTGAGGTGCTAAAAGCTAAAATAAGACAATATTTGAGCTGCGTTACGGATTTATGTTGCTGCTGTGCCTGACCATTGGGAAGTTTGCTTGGGATTTATTGGGTTGATATCGAATGAAAAAAAGGCCGTCTGAAAGTTTCAGACGGCCTTTGTGTTTTACAGTTTAACTGAATGCTCGCGCGTTTCGTGGAACACGATGTCCGGCCAGCGTTCTTGCGTCAGATTCAGGTTGACGCGGTTAGGCGCGAGGTAGGCGAGGTTGCCGCCAGCGTCTATCGAAAGGTTGCCTGCGTTGGCTTTTTCAAATTCCGCCAGTTTTTTCTTGTCTTCGCACGATACCCAGCGCGCCGACCAGATGGATGCGCTGTCGAACACGGCTTCTACGCCGTATTCGTTAGCGAGGCGCGAGGTAACGACTTCAAACTGCAACACGCCGACCGCACCTAAAATCAAATCTGCGCCGCTCATCGGTTTGAAAACCTGTACCGCGCCTTCTTCGCCGAGCTGTTGCAAGCCTTTTTGCAGTTGCTTGATTTTCAGCGGGTTTTTGATGCGGACGCTGCGGAACAGTTCGGGTGCGAAGAAGGGGATGCCGGTGAACGCCAGTTGCTCGCCTTCGGAGAAGCTGTCGCCGATTTGGATGTTGCCGTGGTTCGGGATGCCGATGATGTCGCCGGCGTAGGCTTCTTCCACCAATTCGCGGTCGTGCGACATGAACGTTACCACGCTGGAGGCGGCGATTTCGCGGTTGATGCGCAGGTGTTTCATCTTCATACCGCGCTCGAATTTGCCGGAGCAGACGCGCAAGAAGGCGATGCGGTCGCGGTGTTTTGGATCCATATTGGCTTGGATTTTAAAGATAAATCCGGAAAATTTCGGCTCGTCCGGCTCGACCATGCGCACGGTCGCGTCGCGCGGTTTCGGCGCAGGCGCCCATTCAATCAATGAATTGAGGATTTCCTGAATACCGAAGTTGTTAATCGCCGAGCCGAAGAACACGGGCGTGAGCTCACCGGCGAGAAATTCGTCGAGATTGAACTCGTTGGAAGCCGCCTGCACCAATTCGATTTCGTCGCGCAACTGTTGGATTTCCAACGGAAAGCGTTGTTCCAATTCGGGATTGTCGATGCCTTTGATGATGTCGAACTCGTGCGGCAGGCGTTCGCCGCCCGCTTCAAAGAGATAGATTTCGTCGTTCAGGATGTGGTACACACCTTTGAAATTTTTACCCATGCCGATTGGCCAGGTTACGGGCGCGCAGCGGATTTGCAGGATGTTTTCCACTTCGTCCAGCAATTCCAAAGAGTCGCGCACTTCGCGGTCGTATTTGTTCATGAACGTGACAATCGGCGTATTGCGCAGGCGGCAGACGTTCAAGAGTTTGATGGTTTGCGCTTCCACACCTTTTGCCGCGTCGATGACCATCAAGGCGCTGTCAACGGCGGTCAAAACGCGGTAGGTGTCTTCGGAGAAGTCTTGGTGTCCCGGCGTGTCCAAGAGGTTGACGGTGTGGTCTTTGTAGTCGAACTGCATTACAGACGAAGCCACGGAAATGCCGCGCTGCTTCTCGATTTCCATCCAGTCGGAAGTAGCAAATTTGCCGGTTTTCTTGCCTTTTACCGTCCCCGCGCTCTGAATCGCACCTGAAAACAGCAAGAGTTTTTCGGTCAGCGTGGTTTTACCCGCGTCAGGGTGGGAGATGATGGCAAACGTGCGGCGGCGGCGCACTTGGTCGAGGATTTCTTGGGACATGGTTTTCTTTGCAAAAAGTTTCAGGCCGCTTTTCAGACGGCCTGAAGGATATGGGTGTTGGAAAACAGGCTAAAATAAGGGCGTGTGCGACACGCCCTGCAATAGATTGAAAGATGCGGAATTGTACAAAAAAATGCTTGATAATTCAATGTTTGCACCAAACCAAAGGCCGTCTGAAAAGTTTCAGACGGCCTTATGCTATGAATCGATGATTAAATATCCATCGGTTTCCATTCCGCGCCTTTTACCGGCGGCAGCCATGATTGCGTACCGCTGGAGGCAAATCCCCACAAGGTGTCGGGGAGGCCGTAATGGTCGGCGCGTGTCGGGTCGAGTTGCGTTTCGATTTCAGCTTCGCGGCCTTCGCGGATTTGCGTGGCGATGTGCGGATTAATCATCACAGTTTTGCCCAAGGCGATAAATTCTGCACAACCGGTTTCATAGGCGGCCAAAATTTGGTCGGCGGTAAACAGGTTGCCCACGCCGATAAGCGGCAGTTTGCCGTTGATGCGTTCGTGGATAAACTGCATACGGGTTTGGGCGGTATCGCCGCCGCGACGGATTTTTTTATCAAATTCCCACAGGGAAACGTGCAGATATTGCAGCGGTTTTTGTACCAATGCGTCAATCAATGCGCCGGTTTCGGTCATGGTTAAGCCGTCATCGCCCGGTTCTTCAGGGGAGAAGCGGTAGCCGATAATGAAGTCATTGCGCTGGTGTTTTTCACGGACGGCAACCACGGCATCGATAACGGCCAGCGGGAAGCGCATTCTGTTTTCCAGGCTGCCGCCCCATTGGTCGTTGCGGCGGTTGCTTTGGGCAGAGTAAAACTGTTGTATTAAATAGCCGTTCGCGCCGTGGATTTCCACGCCGTCAAAACCGGCACGAAGCGCCAAATCGGCGGCTTGCGCATAAGAGGCGATGAGTACTTCGACTTCTTCTGCGGTCGCTTCGCGTGCGTGTTCGGTTTCGCTGGCAGAAGCGCTGATTTTGTCGAGACCGTCCAAAAGGTCATCAATGGCTTTGGAACCGCCGTGATGGATTTGCAAGATCGCTTTTGCGCCTTGCTGTTGTAGGATTTGTGCAGTTTCTTTCAGGCTGTCGAGGCAGTGTTCGCCTGTGGCTTCAGGTTGGCCGTGAAAGGCTTTGCCGTCTTTTTGAACCAAAGTGGCGGCAGTGATAAACAGGCCCATATCGCCTGCGCGGTTGTTGAGGAAGGTACGCTCTTGGTCGCTGATCAAACCGTCGGCTTGTGAGCCGAAATGGGTCATGGGGGCGACGACAAGGCGGTTTTTGATGGTTACGCCGTTATTGAGGGTGTATGTTTGGAAGAGTGGGGCGTATTTTGGATTCATGAGATTTTGCTCTTGATAAGTGAATGGTCGGCATAGAATTGGGCCATTCGGGAATTTATCAAGTACACAGGCCGTCTGAAAAGTTTCAGACGGCCTGTTTTATTCTTTAAGCCTTAGGATTAAAGATTAGGATTGACAATGATTTTTACTGCGGATTCGTTGTTGTGGATCAAGCGCTCGAAGCCTTCGGAAATCAATTCGTCCAGTTTGATGCGTTGGGTGATGAAAGGCTCAAGGTTGATTTTGCCTTCTTCAACCAATTTGATGGTTTCGGCGTGGTCGTTGCAGTAGGCGATGGTGCCGCGCACGTCCAGCTCTTTCATCACAACGCTGTGGACGTTGATGGTAGCGGGGTGGCTCCAAATGGATACGATGACGACTTTCGCAGTCGGACGGCACGCTTCGACCATGGTGTCCAGCACTTTGTTGACGCTGGTGCATTCGAATGCAACGTCTACGCCTTCGCCGTTGGTCAGTTTTTTCACTTCTTCGACGACATCGACTTCGGATGGGTCGAGGATGTAGTCGGCCACGCCGGCTTCGCGTGCTTTGTCTTTACGTGCTTTGCTCAATTCGGTGATGATGACTTTGATGCCTTTGGCTTTCAGTACGGCAGCCAACAGCAAACCGATTGGGCCTGCACCGCCGACCAATGCAACATCGCCTTCTTTCGCACCACTGCGTACATAAGCATGGTGGCCGACAGACAGAGGCTCAATCAAAGCAGCTTGGTCCAATGGGATTTTGTCGGAAATAGGGTGTACCCAACGGCGTTTGACGGCGATTTTTTCAGACAAGCCGCCACCGCAGCCGCCCAAGCCGATGAAGTTCATGTCTTTGGAGAGGTGGTAGTTGCTGCCTTCGCCGGTCGGTACATCGTCGCGGATGATGTAGGGTTCGACAACAACGTGTTGGCCGACTTTGATGTCGTCCACGCCTTCGCCTACGGCATAAACCACGCCGGAGAACTCGTGACCCATGGTTACAGGGGCTGACTCGCCGGAGATTGGGTGCGGATGGCCGCAAGGCGGAATGAAAATCGGGCCTTCCATGAATTCGTGCAGGTCGGTACCGCAGATACCGCACCAAGCAACATTGATGCCGACAGTACCCGGAGCTACGGTTGGCTCTGGAATGTCTTCGATGCGGATGTCGCCTTTGTTATAAAAACGTGCTGCTTTCATTGTAACGCTCCTTTTTTAAAGTGGAGGCCGTCTGAAAAAGACGGTCAATTAGGGAAAGGGAAGCAGTGTGGCGTGTGAAATGGTTTTATTGATATGTTTTATGTTTGTTATTTTACTACTAATAATATGGAAATGGTTTGTCTTTGCTCAAATTAAAGTTTGTAAATGAAAAAAAAGGCCGTCTGAAATGGATAATCTATTTTCAGACGGACTGGGGCAATAGTTTGAATGCGTTATGGTGTAGGATTGTTACTTTTGCCGCGCTTCAGATGTTTTTGGTAGGCGATGACGTAGTCGGCCTTGCTTAAGCCCGCCAATACGCGAATATGGGCGGCGGCGGATTTGGACATGGATTCCAAGGTATAGCCGCCTTCCAGCACGGAAACGACACGTCCTTGACAGCTTGCCGTTGCTTGGACGATTTTGTGCGTCAGCCAGGCAAAGTCGGCTTCATGCAGGTTCAGACGGCCTGTTTCGTCTTGTTTATGCCCGTCAAAACCTGCCGAAAGCAACACCAACTCGGGACGGAAAGCCGTGAGCTTGGGCAGCCATTGTTTGCGGATGGTCGTGCGGAAGATACGGCTGCCTGTGCCCGGTTTGAGGGGCGTATGCAGCATATTTTTATTGCCGGCGTATTGTTCCGCCTGAGGGAAGGGAAAGATGTCGGTTTCAAACAGGTTGAAAAACATCACGCGCGGATCGTCTTGGAGAATCTCCGCCGTACCATCGCCGAAGTGGACGTCGAAATCGATGACGGCGATGCGTTGCAAGCGGTATTGGGCAATGGCGTGCATCACGCCGGCGGCAACGTTGTTGATCAGGCAAAATCCGCCGGCGCTGTTGCTGTGGGCATGGTGGCCTGGCGGGCGGATGGCGCAAAAAGCATGCCAGGCCTTTTTGTTCATCACCATATCGACTGCTTTGACAACGGCTCCGGCCGCAAAACGGGCGGCTTGGAGGGAGTCGTGGCAGATGACGGTATCGTCGTCGATACGGTGGATTTTACCGGGGAGCGGCTGGGCAGATTCCAACTCGTGCAGATAGTTGCGCGAGTGGACCAATGCTAGTTGTGCATCTTTAATTTCGGGTGCTTCAGCGGTTTGCAGATGACGCCAAATGCCTTCCTTTTTTAAGGCGGATTGAATGGAGCTGATGCGTTCTGGATTGTCGGGGTGGTTGGTGCCTGGCTGGTGCTGCAGAAATATCGGATGGGAAATCCATACGGTGCGGGCATTTTTGCCAAGTAGTCGACGCAGCAGGGTACGCACGCGCCAAATGATTTTTTTAAGCATGGAAAGTGTGTATCGAACGAGTCGCACGGACTGCTAAATATGGTTAATAAATACGGAAATGCTTGGAAATTTTTCAGACGGCCTTTAGAATAGCTCAATTTTACAGTCCGACCAACTGCGTTTGGGGCTGTATGCAGTTTTTTACTTAATCTAAAACTTGAAAGAACGGATATATTATGAATCAAGCAGTGGCTCAATTTGCCCCTTTAGTGCTGATCATGGTGGTGTTCTACTTCCTGATTATGCGTCCTCAACAAAAGAAATTCAAAGCGCACCAAGCGATGTTGGCCGCTTTGAAAGTCGGCGATAAAGTCGTTTTGGCGGCAGGCTTCAAAGGCCGCGTGACCAAAGTCGGCGAGCAATTCTACACTGTCGACATCGGTCAAGGTGCGAAAATCGAAGTGGAAGTTGAGCGCAACGCAATTGCCGCGAAAGCCGAATAATCCGTTTTTTTGCAAAAAGCCGCCTCATTTTCCGAGCGCGGCTGTTTGCCTTTATAAATAAAGCAAAGGTTTACCATGAACCGTTATCCTTTATGGAAATACCTGCTGATTGCGTTCACGATTGTGGTTGCGGCTGTTTACTCGCTGCCCAACCTTTTCGGTGAAACGCCTGCCGTACAGGTATCAACCAACCGACAAGCCATCGTGATCAACGATCAAACCCAGTCTAAAGTGGATGCCGCGCTGAAACAGGCAGGTATTCAGACTGATGGTATGTTCATCGTCGACAACTCGCTGAAAGTGCGTTTCAAAGATACCGAAACGCAACTGAAAGCGCGCGACGTCATCGAAAATACTTTAGGCGAGGGCTATATTACCGCGCTCAACCTGTTGGCAGACAGCCCTGAGTGGATGGCGAAAATCAAAGCTAATCCGATGTTCCTGGGCCTGGACTTGCGCGGCGGCGTGCATTTCACCATGCAGGTGGACATGAAAGCCGCGATGCAGAAAACGTTTGAACGTTATTCCGGCGATATCCGCCGCGAATTGCGCCGCGAAAAAATCCGTACCGGCACGGTGCATCAGACTGAAAACGGTCTGACCGTGCCTTTGCAAGATGCTGCCGATGTACAAAAAGCCTTGCCTCAGTTGCAAAAATTGTTCCCTGAAGCTACGCTGCTGCCGGACGGTAACAATATCGTGCTGACTTTGTCTGAAGAGGCAATCAATAAAGTACGTTCTGATGCAGTTAAACAAAACATTAATACGTTGCACAACCGTGTGAACGAATTGGGTGTGGCAGAACCGGTTATCCAACAATCCGGCCTTGACCGCATTGTCGTACAGCTGCCGGGTGTACAAGATACTGCCAAAGCAAAAGACATTATCGGCCGTACCGCGACTTTGGAAGTGCGTATGGTGGAAGACGATCCGATCAAATTGCAAGAAGCTTTGAACGGCAATGTGCCGACCGGTTACGAATTGCTGTCAAGCGGTGGCGATCGTTTTGAAACTATTTTGGTTAGTAAACAAGTTGAACTGACCGGCGACAATATTAATGACGCGCAACCTAGCACTGACCAAATGGGCGCACCTTCTGTGAGCCTGAGATTGGATAGTGCAGGCGGTAGTATTTTTGGCGAATTGACTTCGGCTAATGTGGGTAAACGTATGGCTATGGTGTTGATCGACCAAGGTAAATCTGAAGTCGTCACTGCACCTAAAATCCTCGGTGCAATTACCGGTGGTCGTGTAGAAATTACTGGCAGTATGACAAAAGCAGAAGCTGAAGATACTTCATTGTTGCTGCGTGCCGGCTCGCTGGCTGCACCTATGCAAATTGTCGAAGAACGTACCATTGGCCCGTCTTTGGGTAAAGAAAACATTGAAAAAGGTTTCAATTCCACCTTGTGGGGCTTTGCCGCCGTTGCCGCATTTATGGTGGTTTACTACCGCCTGATGGGTTTCTTCTCTACCATCGCTTTGAGTACCAATATTTTGTTCTTGGTAGGCATTTTGTCTGCTATGCAGGCAACGCTGACCCTGCCGGGTATTGCAGCGTTGGCATTGACATTGGGTATGGCGATTGACTCCAACGTATTGATTAACGAGCGTATCCGTGAAGAATTACGCGGAGGTATGCCACCTCAGCAGGCAATCAATCTGGGTTTCCAACACGCTTGGGCAACCATTGTCGACTCTAACTTGACCTCTCTGATTGCCGGTATTGCTTTGTTGGTATTCGGTTCCGGCCCTGTACGCGGTTTTGCCGTTGTGCACTGTATCGGTATTCTGACCTCGATGTACTCGTCTGTGGTCGTGTTCCGTGCTTTGGTCAACCTGTGGTACGGTCGCCGTCGCAAATTGCGGAATATTTCCATTGGTGCGGTATGGAAGCCGAAAGCTGAAATGGCAGAAGGCAAGGAGTAAAACATGGAATTATTTAAAATCAAACGCGATATTCCGTTTATGAGCTACGGCAAACTGACGACTTTTATTTCGTTGGTTACGTTTATCGCCGCCGTGTTCTTTTTAGTAACCAAAGGCCTGAATTTCTCCGTTGAATTTACCGGCGGTACGGTGATGGAAGTCCAATATCAGCAGGGCGTGGATGTGAATAAAACGCGCGAACGCCTCGATACGCTGAAAATGGGTGATGTACAGGTTCAGGCATTGGGTACGAACAAACACATCATGATTCGCCTGCCAAACAAAGAAGGCGTAACGTCTGCCCAGCTGTCCAACCAAGTGATGGATTTGCTGAAAAAAGACAATCCTGACGTTACCTTGCGCCAAGTCGAATTCATTGGCCCCCAGGTTGGTGAAGAATTGGTTACCAATGGTTTGATGGCATTGGGCTTCGTGGTGGCAGGTATTATTATTTACTTGTCCATGCGTTTTGAGTGGCGTTTTGCAGTATCCGCGATTATTGCGAATATGCACGATATCGTGATTATTCTCGGCTGTTTCGCCTTCTTCCAATGGGAATTCTCTCTGACTGTCTTGGCAGGTATCTTGGCAGTTTTGGGTTATTCCGTGAACGAATCTGTGGTTGTGTTTGACCGTATTCGTGAAAACTTCCGTAAGCCACATATGCGCGGCCACACTGTGCCGGAAGTCATCGACAACGCGATTACTGCAACCATGAGCCGTACCATCATTACCCACGGTTCGACCGAGGCAATGGTTGTTTCTATGCTGGTGTTCGGCGGTGCAGCCTTGCACGGTTTCTCTATGGCGCTGACCATCGGTATCGTATTCGGTATTTACTCTTCCGTATTGGTTGCCAGCCCGCTCTTGCTGATGTTCGGTTTGAGTCGTGAGAACATTGCCAAAGAAGTGAAGAAAAAAGAAGAAGTTGTGGTTTAATCGTTGCAATACTTCAATAAAGGCCGTCTGAAAATTGATTGAATCAGTTTTCAGACGGCTTTTTGTATTTAAATTTCAGAATATTTTGTTTTAATGAAATATGAGGGGATAAATATGAAAGAAAAAGAAAAAATAGGAACAATATAATTTTGTGATGAATCAAGTTTATTGTCTGATGTTCCCTTAATTGCTTGTCAGTCCCAATATTTTAAAACATAATACTTTTGCCCCCGATGCTGGAGTTTTACTACAAGTACATGATTTGCAAAAAATCTGTCGGGAGTGCAGACCCTGCCAATCAACCTCAAAAAAGGAAGGCCAAGAATGAAAGTAACCAGTTTCGGCGAAGTACTGTGGGACGATTTTCCAAACGGAAAGGTATTGGGTGGTGCACCCTTGAATGTTACCGTTCGTTTGCAGTCTTTGGGTATCGATACTGCCATTATCAGTCGTCGCGGCGATGATGCCGATGGTGAAGAATTGCTATGCAAGATTCAAAGCAAAAACGTCAACACTGATTATTTGCAGGTTTGCCAGGAATGCGCGACCAGTTTGGTGAAAGTACACTTGGACAAGTCTGGCAGTGCGTCTTATGAGATTGTTTATCCTTGCGCGTGGGACAGGATTGCGGTTGATGATGCGGCAATCAAACGTGTGTCAGAATCCGATGCTTTCGTTTTTGGCAGCTTGGCAACCCGTGATGAAGTTTCGCGTAAAAGTTTGGCAGTTTTGCTGAAAGAAGCCAAATTCAAAATTTTTGATGTTAATCTGCGCAAGCCTCATTACGATATTGACCGCTTGTTGGAGACCATGAAACAGTCCGATATGGTCAAACTCAATGATGATGAGTTGTATGAATTAGCTGCGGCTTATGGCTCTCCTTATCACAGTATCGAACAAAATATTAGCTACCTTGTTAAGCTGACAGGTGTCAAAATCTTGTGTGTAACTTTGGGTAGTCATGGCGCGGTTTTGTATAAGGACGGCGAGTTGTACCGTCATTGCGGTTTCCGCGTCAAAGTGGTGGATACTGTCGGCTCAGGCGACAGCTTTCTTGGCGGTTTGACTTACAAACTGCTGAACAATGCGCCTCCTCAAGAAGCCATTGCTTTTGCTTGTGCGCTGGGTGCGTTGGTTGCTTCACGTCATGGTGCAACGGCAGATATTTCTTTGGAAGAAATTGAAGCGTTTATGTGTCCGGCTTGATGCTTCGATAATAGATATAGAAAGGCCGTCTGAACAACCATTAAATCAGGTTTTCAGACGGCCATAGTGTTTTCAGGCGTTACCAATAAGTTGTAAAACATTCCAAGTTAGTATTTTTCGGGCCGCCGCCTTCTTCGGTCGGCGAACCAATCATCATCAGGCCGATGATTTTGTCTTTGTCAGCACACTCAAATGCTTCGCGCAACAATGGGCTGTTGACCCACATGCCCGTAATCCAAACATTGTCGAAGCCTTGGGCAGAAGCAGCCAGTTGTAAAGCATAGGCGGCGCATCCGGCAGTCAGCATTTGCTCCCATTCAGGTTTCGGTTTTGCCACTTCACGGTTCGGCGCGAATGTAACGCCGATAATCATAGGCGCCATGTTGCCGACACGTTCGGCCTTTTTCATGGCATCATCGCCGAAGTTGAGTTCGGTAACGGTCTTGCTCAAAAGCGCACGGAAACGTTGCAAACCGGCTTCGCTTTGAATAACGGTAAAGCGGAAAGGGCGCATATTGCCGTGATCGGGTACTTGTGTTGCCGCTTGCAGCATTTGTTCTAGTTGCTCGGCATTGGGTGCCGGAGCAGTCAGTTTTTTGGAAGAACGACGCGTGGTGAGGAGATTTAAGGCATTCATTTTTATTCTTTCTTGTGAATTCGAATGAGAATAATTATATAACAGAACGATAAATAAATCAGCAAAGGACTAAGGCCGTCTGAATTAAGGTTTCAGACGGCCTTTGAGTTTTACAGGATACCGTTGTTTTGTGTATTTTCAGTCATCAGTGCTTTGCTGATTTCGTCGGCGGTGTAGCTCTTACCGTTTCCGAATACAAAGCTGTCGACATTATTGTTGGCAATGTCATGGATGGTCAGGGTGTCGCCTGTATCTTTGATGGTTAAGACCCAATCATCGCCGGTTTTCAACTGTAAATCTTTCAGCGTCAGCCCTTCTTTGAAAAGGACTTGGGTATCGCTGCCACCATACGGATTAAAGGTGTCGTTGCCGCTGTTTCTGCCAAACATGATAACGGTGTTGTCGGCACCCGGGTCGGTAATGGTATCGTTGCCGCCGGCCGTATCAACGATGTTGATGCCTCGGCCCAAAGTAATGGTTTCATCGCTTCGGTTGCCCCTGTATTCGACAACAGAAGTGTAATGCGACAAATCTAAATCGCTGTTGTCGCTATCGGCGTGGATGGTGTGATTGAAGTTGTTGTACACATCACGGTTGAGTTCTTCAACGGGTTGGCCTGTGTATTGGACGATGTTTTTGTTGCCGATCATGTGCGGGATAGACAGTTTGAAGTGGTTGATCAGCTCGCCTGTGCTGTATGAGGTATTGCCGTCAAACTGAAACTCGGAAATCGCACCATAAATACCGCTTTGGTTTTTGATGGTTAAAACATCGTCCGTGCCTTTAATGCGGATATGCCAAGTATCGCCATCCAACAGGGGGGGGGATACAAATTGGTTGCTGTCGGGTATGTCGGCAATCCCGGTTTTGTCGTAACCTTTTTCAACGGTAATTTCGAGGTCGTCAAGGGTAATGCCGCCGGTAAATTTAACGACATTAGCGTTGAGTCTGTGTAGGCTTGCCTCGCTATCAAAACCGAAGTTGTAGTCGAAAATGGTGTCGTGGCCGTAACCTTTTCCGAAAACATAGGTGTCGTTGTGTTCTCCGCCTTCCAGATAATCATTGCCTGCGCCGCCGTCGAGTAAGTCGGTGCCTACATGGGCATAGAGTTTGTCGTTACCGTTGCCACCATAGAATTTATCGTCGGAAGCAGGTTCGTTGCCGTAATAGGTTTCGCTGTGTTCGCGTAAGATGTCATCTCCGTCGTGGCCATAGAGGGTGTCATGGCCGTCGTTGCCAGCGTCAATTTCATTGTCGGCTGCATTACCATGCAAAGTGTCGTCGCCGTTTGTGCCGGCAAATTTAATGGTTTCGGCTTTCACTGGTTGGAAGGCCTGTTGGAACTGCGCGGCAGTGTAGGTTTGGTCGTTGAACTGGAAACGGTCGATGGAAATACTGCCATCCGCGCCGATTTGGTTTTGAATCAGGGCTGAACCTTGTTCCGAAGTAATTTCCCAGCTTTGGCTGCCATCATCGTTATGGATGGTCTTCAAGTTGAGCTTGGCATTGTTCAGGCCGTCTGAAAACTTGAGGGTATTGATGCCTTGGTTGTCGATAATGGTATCGTTGTTGCCGTAGATATAGGTATCGTTTCCGGCGCCGCCTTTCAGAATGTCTTTCCCCTTGCCGCCCACCAAAACATCGTTGCCTGCATCACCGTTGATGAGATCGTTACCGTCGCCGCCATCTAGATAGTCGTTGCCGTCGCCGCCGTTTAGGTTGTCGTTGCCACCCATGCCGTAAACGGTATCATCACCGCGTCCGCTGTTGAGGCGGTTGCGGCCTTCGTTACCGGTCAGGATGTTATTGCTGTTGTTGCCGGCAGCAAAAATATTGGCCGAGCCGGTCAAGGTAACATTTTCGACATGGGTAGCGGCAGTATGGGAAATGCTGCTGAATACGGTGTCTTCGCCGCCGTCAGCCTGTTCAATCACCACGTCTTTGACATCATCAATGTAGTAAGTGTCATTGCCATCCCCACCTTCCATAATGTCGGCACCGGCTTTGCCGTCGATAATATCGTCGCCGGATGTGCCGATCAGGTGGTCATTGTCGTCGCTGCCATCGATGGTCTTACCGCTTTCGGTATGCTCTGTCAGGGAAATATCAAAATATTTGGCAAAGCTGTTTACATCCAGTTTTTGTGTGCCGATGATGAATTGGGAGACTGCCGGTGTTGTACCGTTTTGAGTGTATTGGTTTTTGATGGTTAAAACGGCGTTGCTGTTTTTCACGGCAATCAGCCAGTCATGACCGCCGGTTTCATTGTTTCGGACTTCAACGGTTAAATCGTTAAGGCTCAGGTCAGTATGGAAGCGGATGCTGTTGTGGCCTTGGTTGTCGATGATGGTGTCTTGCTCGCTTTTGGCAGAGAAAAGGTAGGTGTCGTCACCTTCGCCACCTTCAAGCACATCGTTGCCTGTTTCTCCGTTGAGGGTGTCATTGCCTGTTTCGCCGAAAAGACGGTCGTCGCCTTCGCCGCCGTTGATGAAATCGTTACCGCCACCGCCGTAAACGATGTCGTCTCCGCGGCCGCTGTTGAGGCGGTTGCGGCCTTCATTGCCGATGAGGATGTTGTTGCTGTTGTTGCCAGCACCGAAAATGTTGGCTGTACCCGTCAAAACAAGGTTTTCAACGTGGTTTGGAAGGGTATAGCTGACGTTGCTGTAAACCGTATCATCGCCACCATTTGGATTTTCAATGATTTTATCGTCGCTGCGGGTTACATAATAAACGTCATCTCCCGATGTACCTGTTGTTGCTTGTGCAATAGGGGATGGCTGTAATTGCTCTAAATGTCGTAATTCAAATTGCGCATTGCGGATGCGCATTGCTTTTTCGATTGTCATGATATTTTCTTTAGATATTGATGAGAGTAACAAGGAAGTAAACGTATCCGGCATATGACCGGTATTGCTTAATTTGTATTGTGTTTAGGCTGTATATACTAGTGCCGAAATTTGAGAAAAACAACAGAAACGTTAAGATATGACAATATATAGAGAGCCTTATCAGGCTTAGTTTGCCGTCTATTCTTTTGCCAAATGGCTTTGCCTTGTGCGGCTGTTTTGTTTCTTATATACCACACATCAATTTCAATAGTTTCAAACTATGAATGGTTGTAAAAAGGCCGTCTGAAAAATTAGAAGCAGGTTTCGCATTGCAAAACCTGCTTCTAATTTTTCAGACGGTCTGTCTGATTACAGAGTACGGGCAACTTCGACGATGTCGAAACATTCGAGTTGGTCGCCTTCCATAATCTCGTTGTAGCCTTTGAGCATCAGACCACACTCGAAGCCCATGCGGACTTCTTTGACGTCGTCTTTGTAGCGTTTCAAAGAAGATAGCTCGCCGGTATGGATAACCACGTTGTTGCGGATGAGGCGGACATGGGAATCGCGTTTGACCACCCCATCGGTAACCATACAGCCTGCAATATTACCGACTTTGGAAACGGAGATAACCTGACGGATTTCGACCGTGCCGGTTACTTGCTCTTTCTCTTCCGGAGAGAGCATACCGCTCATGGCGGCTTTCACGTCGTCGATGGCATCGTAAATGATGTTGTAGTAACGGATTTCCACGTTTTCATTCTCAGCCAGTTTGCGTGCGGAAGCATCTGCACGGACGTTAAAGCCGATGATGAATGCGCCGGAAGCGATGGCCAAGTTGACATCAGATTCGGTAATGCCGCCAACGCCGCTGTGCAACACGTTCACTTTCACTTCGTCTGTGGACAGTTTTTTCAGACTGCCCGCCAAAGCTTCGTAAGAACCTTGTACGTCTGCTTTGATGATGACGGACAAGGATTGGGCTTGGTTTTCGCCCATGTTGTTGAACATGTTTTCCAGTTTTGCGGCCTGTTGTTTGGCCAAGCGTACGTCGCGGTATTTGCCTTGACGGAAGAGGGCGATTTCGCGCGCTTTTTTCTCGTCAGCCAATACCATTGCATCTTCGCCTGCGTTCGGAACGTCGGACAAGCCGAGGATTTCGACAGGGATAGACGGACCGGCTTCATTGATGGCTTTGCCGTTTTCGTCAACCATTGCACGGATTTTACCGAATGCAGTACCGGCCAGCAGCATATCGCCTTTTTTCAGTGTACCGCTTTGAACCAGCAATGTGGCAACCGCGCCGCGGCCTTTGTCCAAACGTGCCTCAACAATGATACCTTTGGCAGGTGCATCGACTGGGGCAGTCAGTTCCAAAACTTCGGCTTCGAGCAAGACGGCTTCGAGCAATGCATCGATGTTCAGGCCTTTTTTAGCGGAAACGTCGATAAACTGTACATCGCCGCCCCATTCGTCAGGCACGACTTCGTGCGCAGTCAGCTCTTGGCGGATACGCTCAGGGTTGGCGGCTTCTTTATCGATTTTGTTGACGGCAACCACAATTGGTACGCCGGCGGCTTTAGCGTGGGCAATTGCCTCGATGGTTTGCGGCATCACGCCGTCGTCGGCGGCAACCACGAGGATCACGATATCGGTTGCTTTCGCACCGCGCGCACGCATTGCGGTAAACGCTTCGTGACCCGGAGTATCCAAGAAAGTAATCACGCCGCGAGGGGTTTCAACGTGGTATGCACCGATGTGTTGGGTAATGCCACCCGCTTCGCCTTGTACCACTTTGGCGCGGCGGATGTAGTCCAGCAGGGAAGTTTTACCGTGGTCAACGTGACCCATCACGGTAACAACCGGTGGACGCGGCAATGCTTCGGCTTCAACTGCTTCAACGCCTTCATCCAGGAATGCTTCAGGGTCGTCGGCTGCAGCAGGTTTGCCGATGTGGCCGAGTTCTTCCACTACAATCAGGGCAGTGTCTTGGTCGATAGATTGGTTGATGGTTACCATCATGCCCATT
The DNA here is from genome assembly GCF_001837185.1 of Neisseria sp. HMSC064D07. Classification (NCBI taxonomy): domain Bacteria; kingdom Pseudomonadati; phylum Pseudomonadota; class Betaproteobacteria; order Neisseriales; family Neisseriaceae; genus Neisseria; species Neisseria sp. HMSC064D07. The sequence goes on from NZ_KV831647.1 coordinate 77,747, forward strand.
TTCATCAGGGCTTTAACCACTTCAACGCCTTTAACGGCCATTTTGTGTGCCAAGTCGGCAACGGTAATGGTTTCAGGCACCAAAACTTCGTGTACGACAGGTTCGGTCGGCGCTTGGAAGGCGTGTTGGTTTGGCTCAAGTTTGAGTTTTTTGCCTTTTTTGCCGCCGCGTACGCGCTCGTCGTCGCCATTGCGAGCATTGTTGCGGTCACGGCCGCCTTTGCCGCCTTTACCTTTGGCATTACGGCCTTGGTTTTCTTCGTCACGGTCACGACGGTCTTCTTTTTTACCGCGCGCGTTGTGTTCGGATTTGCCTTCGCCGGATGCCGCTTTTGCTTTCTCGGCAGGCTTATTGCGTTCGCCTGATTTGGCTTCTTTAGTAGGTTTTGAGTCTTGATCGGCCTGTTGTTTCATGGCTTCACGGCGTGCTTGACGCTCTTGTTTTTCTTTCAACAAGGCTTCTTGATGCGCACGCAGGGCGGCGGCACGACGGGCTTCTTCATCGCGTTGAGCCTGTTCTTCCACGCTGACGACAGGTTGCGGTACGGCAGGAGCGGCAGGTTTGGCTGCTTTTTTCGCTTCTTTGCCTTTGCTGCCTTTGTCTTGTTTGGCTTTGGCAGGTTTTTTGGCTTCGGCTGGTTTTTCAGCTTCAACGGATTTTTCAGACGGCTTGTTGTCTGCTTTAGCCTTAACTTTTGCTTCGGCCTTAGCTTCTACGGCTTCAACCGGTTTGGCTTCTTCTTTTTTGGCTTCGGCAGGTTTGCCTTCTGCTTTTGGTGCGGCTTTGGCTGCTTTTAGTCTGGCTGCTTCGACCTCTGCTTTGGCACGGGCTTCGGCTTTTGCGGCAGCTTCTGCTTCAGCTTTGGCTTTTTCTTCGGCAGCTTGAGCAGCTGCTTTTTCTGCTTCAGCTTTTTGGTTTTCCGCTGCTACTTTGGCTTTAGCTTCCGCTACCAATTCTTCGGAAGAAGGAATGGTAACGGCACGGCTGCGGCGGCGTGTTTCCACTTTTACGCCGTCAACGGTGCTGACTTCGGTTTTTTTGCGGCGGATGCTGATGGTGCCACTGTTGCTGCCGTTTTTCTTTTGCAGGTAAGCGGTCAGCAATTGTTTGTCGTCAGTGGTTATGCTGTCATTACCGCTGTTTTTATTGACCCCGGCTTCTTTCAATTGTTTAAGCAAATCATCGACGGGGCGGTTTAGTTCGGCGGCAAATTGCGCTACGGTTGTATTACTCATTCAGTACCCCCTTAGTTGTTTTCTTCAGTAAACCAGTGTTCGCGTGCAGCCAAAATCACTTTTTTGGCTTCTTCTTCGTCAACACCGGTAATTTCGACCAATTCGTCAACAGACAATTCGGCCAGATCATCGCGTTGGGTAACTCCGGCTTCGGCCAGTTTGCGCAACATATCGGAATCTACGCCGTCCAAATTGCGCATGTCTTCAGACACTTCGCCCAGTTTTTCTTCTGCGGCGATGGTAATGGTCAGGATCGCGTCGCGTGCACGGTTACGCAGGGTTTCAACGATTTCTTCGTCAAAGCCGTCAATGGCAAGCAATTCTGCCGCTGGAACGTAAGCAACTTCTTCCAAAGTGGCAAAACCTTCTTCCACCAAGATATCGGCGGTTTCGTCGTCGATGTTCAAGTGGGTGGTGAATAGGTTGCGGATAACAGCGTCTTCGGCGGCATTGCGCTCGTCGGCTTCTTCAACGGTCATGATGTTCAGCTGCCAGCCGGTCAGGATGGAAGCCAGACGGACGTTTTGACCGCCGCGGCCGATGGCTAGCGCCAGTTGGTTTTCATCAACAATTACATCAACAGCGTGTTTGTCTTCATCAATCACGATGCGGCTTACTTCGGCGGGAGACAGCGCATTCATTACGAATTGGGCAGGCTCAGGAGACCACAATACGATGTCGATGCGTTCGCCGGACAATTCGTTGCTCACGGCGTTAACACGAGAACCGCGCACGCCGATACAAGTACCTTGCGGGTCGATGCGTTGGTCGTTGGCCTTAACGGCAACTTTGGCACGTTGGCCTGGATCGCGTGCTACTTCGCGGATTTCCAACAGGCCGTCTGCAATTTCAGGTACTTCGTTAGCGTAGAGTTTGGCCAAGAAGTCGCCGCTGGTACGGCTCAAAATGACTTGTTTGCGGCCGGTATTGCCGATTTCGTCCACACGCAGGAAGAGGGCGCGGATGCGGTCGCCGCTGCGGAAGTTTTCGCGTGGAATCATTTCTTCGCGCGGAATCAGGGCATCAAGTTTGCCTGCGACGACTTCAACGATGATGCCGTGGCGCTCGACACGTTTTACCGTACCGGAAACGATGTCTTCTTTAGAAGCGAGGAATTCGTTCAGGTTTTGCTCGCGCTCCGCATCACGGATGCGTTGCAGGATGATTTGTTTGGCAGTTTGCGCGGCTTGGCGGCCGAAACCTTCGTTTGGCAGCTGCTCTTCGTAGTATTCGCCGATTTGGATGGTGGTGCCGGGAATTTCTTCTTGGATTTCCTCGATGGTTTTTTCTACGTCGGGGTAGGTGTAGTCTTCATCGGCAACAATCAGCCAGCGGCGGAAGGTTTGGTATTCGCCGGTATCGCGGTCGATTTCGACGCGCACGTCCATGTGCTCGCGGTCGGCTTTTTTCTTGGCAGCAGTAGAGAGGGCGAATTCAAGGGCTTTGAATACGACTTCCGTTTCAACGTTTTTTTCACTTGCCAGCGCTTCGGCCAGCTGTAACATTTCGCGACTCATTTTCTAGAATCTCCAAGTAATCGGTTTTTAAAATTTAAATTCGGGGCGCAAACGGGCTTTGTCGATGTTGCTCAATTCGATTTGGGCGGTTTTGCCGTCGAAAGAGACGGTAACGATGTCGTTTTCGCAAGATTCGATGCGGCCGATGAAGTTTTTCTGACCATCAATCGGCAGGCGTGTTTTGATTTTGGCGTTCTGGCCGGCAAAGCGCACGAAGTCGGCGGCTTTTTTCAACGGACGGTCAAGGCCAGGGCTGGAGATTTCCAAACGTTTGTAGTCGATGTCTTCAACCATAAACACGCGGCTCAGATGGTTGCTGACAGTAGCGCAGTCTTCGACGGTGATGCCGCCTTCTTTATCGATGAAAACGCGTAAATCGCCTTGTGCGGTCAGTTCGAAATCGACCAGCTCGTAGCCCAAGCCAGGCAGGGTTTTATCAAGAATGCTTTGAATATCCATGCTTCTCCAGAAGTACATAAACAAAAAAATGGCCGCGCGGCCATTTTTCGTGTGATTTGAAAAATTGGCCTATTATAACTGTTTTCAAGATAAAAGAAAAGTGTTGATTTGGCGTGGATTTTTTGAAGTGATTGCTTAAATGTAAAGGGGAGGGTTGAGGCCGTCTGAAAAGGAAATTGTTGACAAGTTTTGGTGTGGTGTTTCTTAAATTAGTTTGGAAAACAAATAATTGGTATTGCTTTGTTTTCAGACGGCCTTGGATTTTCTGATTTTTCGTGCTTGCACAATGTGCAAGGCGGTTCTACAATTTCTTCATACCCACCGAATAAGAAAGAAGGCCGCCATGTCCGCACACCCGATTTACAATTTTTCCGCAGGTCCTGCCGTATTGCCGGAAGCGGTATTGCGTACCGCGCAACAGGAAATGCTCGACTACAACGGTACGGGTTTCCCCGTGATGGCGATGAGCCACCGTTCGGATATGTTTTTGAGTATTCTGCATCATGCCGAACAAGACTTGCGCCAGCTTTTGAATATTCCGTCCAATTATAAAATCCTGTTTTTACAGGGCGGTGCGACCACGCAATTCAATATGGTGGCCATGAATTTGGCGCACGGTTTTGCGACTGCCGACGCGGTGGTAACGGGCAACTGGAGCCGTATTGCCTATGAACAGATGAGCCGTTTGAGCAATGCCGAAATCCGTTTGGCCGCGCATGGCGGCGAGCAATATGCCTATAAAAACCTGCCTGCGGTTGAGGATTGGGATGTCAACCCGAATTCTGCGTTTGTTCATTTTGCGATTAATGAAACCGTAAACGGCTTGCAGTATCAAAACGTCCCCAAACTTTCAGACGGCCTGCCACCGTTGGTGTGCGATATGTCGAGCGAGATTTTGTCGCGTGAGTTTAATGTATTCGATTACGGCTTGATTTATGCCGGCGCGCAAAAAAATATCGGCCCTGCCGGTGCGACCGTGGTCATTATCCGCGAGGATTTACTGGAGCGTTGTCCGAACGATATTCCCGATGTGTTCAACTACCGTTCGCACATCAACCGCGACGGTATGTACAACACGCCTTCCACTTATGCGATTTATATGTCGGGCTTGGTGTTCCGCTGGCTGCAAACACAGGGCGGTGTGAAAAAAATTGAAGCGGTCAATCGAATAAAGGCGCACACCTTGTATGAGACGATAGACGGCAGCGGCGGTTTTTACATCAACGATATCCATCCTGATGCGCGCTCCAAAATGAACGTGGTCTTCAAAACCGCAAGCGAAGACTTGGACCGCCGCTTTGTGTTGGAAGCCGAGTTGCAAGGCTTGTGCCTGCTTAAGGGTTATAAAACCGTCGGCGGTATGCGTGCCAGTATTTACAATGCGATGCCGCTTGAAGGTGTGAACGCGTTGGCCGACTTTATGAAAGATTTCCAACGACGTTACGGTTAAGATGAAGATATAAAAAGGCCGTCTGAAACCCAGTTTCAGACGGCCTTTTGATTTGAATAAGCCTTATTCGGTGACTTCTTCAGTGATGCTGTCGCGGTAGATGGTGCTGTCGTAAGTCGGAACAGGAGGCGGCAGCAGGCTGTCGAGTGTCAGCGCGGACGGGTTCAGCGTAGGATAGCCACTGAAGGTAACGGAATAACCGCCGTTGCCGGTACTGCGGACTTTGGCATGCGCGCCCAAAGGGAAAGTGGTTTTGTTGGTGATGTGGCCGAATGGGAAGCCGGTCAACACAGGAATCTTGGCGGTGCGCGAAATGTGGTTGACGACGGCGGAGAAATCGTAGCTGGAGTCGTACACATCGCGGATGGTGCCCATGCGGAAATCGCCGAAGATGATGGCGCGTTGTTTTTGCAAAACACCTGACAGATAAAGCGTGTTGAGCATGCGCTCGATGCGGTAGGGTTGCTCGCTGACGTCTTCGATAAAGAGGATACCGCCTTGAATATCGGGCATGTAAGGCGTACCGGCAAGGGAGGCGAGAACGCTGAGGTTGCCGCCCCACAATGTGCCTTCGACATTGACATCGGCGCGTTGGATGGTTGGGACATCAACAATGTTGACGTTGTTGGTCGTGCCGCGGATAAAGGAATCCATGGTAAAGACGCTGGGGTCAGCTTTGCCGAATTCGCTGTACACCATCGGGCCGGCAAAGCTCATCATATTGCCTTTGGCCAACAGGGCGAGTTGGACGGCGCACACGTCGCTGAAACCGAAGAACAATGTACCGCGTTCGCGCATTCTGGCGCCGAGTGAGGCAAAGTCGATTTGCGGCAGGATGCGTGCCGCGCCGTAGCCGCCGCGCAGGCCCATCAAGACTTTGGGCGTTTCGACACGGCCGCTGGCAACGTCTTGGAAGTCGGCGGCGCGTTGGGCGTCGCTGCCGGCAAAGCGTTGGTAACGGCGGCTGCCTGCCTGTTGGTTGGTTACGGTAAAGCCTGCGTTGTAGAGGCGGGTCAGGCCGGTGGTCACGCGGTTGGGGTCTTCGGCGAAGCCTGACGGCGCAACAACGCGCAGGAGGTTGTCGCCGGAACGTGGCGGATGAGGTTGCTTAGGTTGCACGGTTTGGGCTTTCGCGGTGGTAGATGTGGTTTTGGTTTGCGGCGTGGTGGTCGTGCCTGTGCCGCAGGCTTGCAACAACCCTGCGCCTGCCGCGGCAGAGCAGGTACGCAGGAAATGGCGGCGCGTGGTGGAGTTCATTGAGGTTTTCCTTTCGTTATATGTTCAGACGGCCTGAAGCTTGGCGTGTCGGATCTTACAGGCCGTCTGAAAGTTTAAGCGATTAAGTTTTTGATTTTTTCCGGCCAGTTTTCGGGCAAGGTCATGCCGTGTTCGCGGACGGGCGCGGCCCAAATCGGTGCGGGGAAGTTGGCGTCGTTTTCAAAACGGGCGATGACGTGCCAATGCAGGTGGGGCACAACATTGCCGAGGCTGGCCAAATTGATTTTGGCCGGGCGGAAGACTTGGCGCATTGCGGCTTCAACCCGATACACCATTTCCATGATTTCGTTGCGTTCGGCAGGGGAAAGGTCGGTCATCTCGGAAACATGGTCATTCCAAATAACGCGGCAGAATGCCGGTGCGCCGGCTTCGTTGTGGACGGCGATAACGCGCAGGTTTGGCGTTTGCAGCAAAATGTCTTCGTTGTCGGCAGTGCAGATGGGGCAGGTCATGGGTTTTTCTTTCTCAGTCTGAATAGGAATCGGATGATTGCCATCAGGATTTTTAGAATGAGGTAAATAGCAGTCAGCGTGATGAATGTGAACAGCCACGGTTCAGGTATAAACCACCAAAATAAATAGGCAGGCGTGATTCAGTCGGCACATTCTTCGGCACTCTTAACGTGATCACACAATCCAAATTTAAAAAAATCATTGACATCATGAAAGGGCGAATAGGCGAACATCAGCGTTATGGGCGTCACACAAACCAATGCAATGACGGCAATCCAAAAGAGTGGTTTGAGATGTTTGAGTACATTCATGGATGAAGTGTCATACAAATTTTGCCGCCCCTTGATTGGCAAGCTCGTCGGCTTTTTCGTTTTCAAGGTGTCCGGCGTGGCCTTTTACCCATGTCCAGCGGACATCGTGTTGTTGAACCAAACTATCCAGCTCTTTCCATAAATCGTCGTTTTTAACCGGTTTTTTAGCGGCGGTTTTCCAGCCGTTTTTTTTCCAACCGTGTATCCAGCTTTCCATGCCGTTTTTGACGTATTGCGAGTCGGTGCAGATGACGACTTGGCAGCGGCGTTTTAAGGATTTCAGGCCTTCGATGACGGCGGTCAGCTCCATGCGGTTGTTGGTGGTTTCGGCTTCGCCGCCGAACAATTCTTTTTCGTGTGTGCCGTAGCGCATAAATACACCCCAGCCGCCTGCGCCGGGGTTGCCTTTGCATGCGCCGTCTGTGTAGAGGTAAACGGGTTTATCCATGGGCATGTCTTTGTCGAATAAGGCGGTATCATAACATAAGGCCGTCTGAAATATCGGCAAATACGGTTTGCGCGTGTAAAATACCCTGCACTTATCACTCGTTAAGTGGCGCGGGAGTAGCGTTAGTTAAGGCTAGAGGAATGTCGAAATCTAAGACTATAAATGCGGTTAATTAATCGGAAGATATGGCTAATCTAGGAGGAAATCGAAATAAAGGATTGAATGAAAGGGTTCCTAATTGCCAAAAAGAACAATCATAGCGTATAAAAATAGGGTTGAGTTTGTAGAAAAGGGGAAAACTATGTGGAAAGGGGTAACACCAAGTGGTGTAGCAGTAAGAGGATACAAAGACCCTAAAACTACAGGTTATCCAGTTATGGGAGACAAGTAGGATATGATAAATGTGAAGTTTAGTTGGATAGATATGTGGAAAGATGAATCTTTAGAACCACATTGTTCTATTCTAAATATAAATGAAGCTTTAAATATAACTCATTTTTTGATTGATGATGAGGGATTAGGTATAACCCATTTGAAAAAGTGGATAAAAAATGGTCTTGAAGAGATTGATAAAATATCTAAAAAAGAAATTTCTGAATATGATATGTGGGGGCAGACCTTAGGTGCGCTAATCTCGTTAGATAAAGTAACTATTTATTGGGGAGATGAAGAATATCCTGATGATTATCTTGAGTTTGAGCAATTTAAAACCATTTTAACTAATTGGTATAATTTCTTAATATCTGAACCCAATATAAGTAATGAAGTTTATTTTTCAGTTTAGATTAGAGGTATTATATGACGGTCATGATCGGTGGATATTTCGCCTTGGGCAATATGTATTGATCGGATTCCAAATGGCGTATATCTTGCACAAAGTGCGAGACCCGACCGAAACCTTGCAATTTAAAAGCGACAAGAGCGTGATTGCCATTCAAAAAGCCTTGGCAGAAGCCGTGTTGAAACCGTCAAAATAGAAAGGAAACATGATGAGCGAACAGCAAGAATTGTTTTGTTACAAACAGATGCCGGTGTGGACGGCGGACGAGATTCCTGAAGCCTTATTGTCCAAACACAATACCGCCGCCGGTACTTGGGGCTGCCTCAATGTCCTTCAAGGCCGTCTGAACTTCAACGAAGTGGACGAAGCGGGCAATATTACGGCCACGCATGAGCTGACGCCTGAAAGCGATGATTGGATTATCCATCCGCAAGCATGGCACTTTATCACGCCGCAAACGCAAGACACGGAAATCCAACTGTCGTTTTACTGCGAGGCGGCGGACTATTTCAATAAGAAATACGGCATGAGTGCGACACATTCGGCCGTCCGCGCCGCCGAAGGCATCGTGCCCGTCGGCAAGGTTTTGGATATGGGCTGCGGCCAGGGGCGCAATGCGCTGTATCTGGGTTTGAAAGGTTTTGACGTTACCGCTGTCGATAATAATCCCCATGCGGTTCAAAACGTGGAAGAGCTGGCGCGTATTGAAGAGTTGAATGTCCGTGCGTTTGAATACGACCTCAACGCCACCAATATTCAGGAAAACTTTGATTATATGGTGGCGACCGTGGTGTTTATGTTCCTGATGCCGCGTTACGTTCCTGACGTGATTGCCAATATGAAGGAACACACCAACCCCGGCGGCTACAATCTGATCGTGTCTGCGATGGATACGGAAGATTTCCCTTGTCCGATGCCGTTCCCGTTCAAGTTTGGCGAGGGTGAACTGCGCGAATACTATAAGGATTGGGAATTGGTGGAATACAAAGAAGAGCTGGGTTCGATGCACGCGAAAGACGAATTCGGCAATCCGATTCAGTTTAAATTCGTTACCATGCTGGCGAAGAAACCGCAATAAAGGTTTTGCCGTCAAAAGGCCGTCTGAATTCAGTTTTCAGACGGCCTTTGTCGTAATCAATCCACAATCTTTTTACCCAAAATCACGACGTCTGCCAACATGGTTTCCAAATCGCAGACTTGCGGCAGCCGTCCCCATTCTTCAAAACCGAAACGGTGAAACAGGTTCAGGCTCGGATAGTTGTGGCCGAACACAAGCGCGATGACGTTGCGGATGCCTAAGGACGGTGCGCGTTCGAGCATGTGCCGCAACAGGATTTTGCCCACGCCTGCGCCGCGCATATCGTGGCGGACATAAACGCTGACTTCTGCGCGGCGTAGCGAGGATGGTAGTCGCTGAAACTGCCCCAGGCCAATACGGTGCCGTCGGTATCGTAAAGGGCGTAGATCGGGCGTTTGTCCGTGTGTGCGGCAAACCACATTTCGCGTTCGGCAACCGTGGTCGGCGACAAATCGGCCGTGGATTGGCGCGTGGCCACGGTGCTGTTGTAAATATCGACGATAGCGGGCAAGTCTTGGCGCAGGGCAGGGCGGATGGTGTATTGCATTTCAGACGGCCTTTTATTGAATCAGTTTGGAGATAGTCTTAAAGGCCGAGACCTTTGCAAAATTCCCCAAAA